>NZ_JBGFFF010000008.1:0-75948 GCF_056175785.1 Acidovorax sp. LjRoot204 | reverse complement strand
CCCCGCGTACTGTGGGCCATGCTGCTAACGCTGCTCAGCGGGTTCGCGCTGAGCCAGGCGTTTCGAACCACCACTGCTATCCTGGCCCAGGGGCTGACCGCCGAGTTCGGGCTGTCGCCCGGGTCGCTGGGGGCCTTTGCCGGGCTGTTCGGCCTGTCGTTCGGTGTGGCCCAGTTGCTGATGGGCGTGGGGCTGGACCTGTGGGGCCTGCGGCGCACGGTGCTGACCGCTTTCCCGCTGGCGATTGGCGGTGCCGCGCTGTCGGCGGCAGCGCCCGGCTATGCGTGGCTGATGGTGGGCCAGTTGATGATCGGCGTGGGCTGCTCGCCCGCGTTCCTGGCCTGCACGCTGTTCATTGCGCGGCATTTCCCTGCCGACCGGTTTGCCTACCTGTCGGGCGTGGCGATGGGAGTTGGAGGTCTGGGCCTGCTGTTCACCGGTACGCCGCTGGCCTGGCTGGTGCAGCACGGTGGCGGCTGGCGCACGGGCTATGCCGTGCTGGCGGTGCTCAGCGCGCTGTCGTGGCTGCTGATCTGGCTGCGGGTGCACGAGCCTGCCCCGCTGGTGCCGCCCCCGGCGCAGCGCGAAACCTGGGGCCAGGCGCTGCTCGGCTTTGGCCAGCTGCTCACGGTGCCGCACACCTGGGGCATCCTGCTGCTGGGCATGTCGGGCTACGCCGCGTTTTTGTCGCTGCGGGGCCTGTGGCTGGCGCCGTTGCTGATGGACCGCTACCACCTCACGCTGGTGGACAGCGGCAACGTGGCGCTGGGTCTGTCGTTGATTGCGCTGTTTGCACCCGGTCTGGCGGGCCGGCTGGACCCTGGCATTGGCCGCCGCCGGCGATGGATTGGCAACGCCTCGCTGCTGATGGCCGGGCTGTTTGCGCTGCTGGCATTTTTGCGGGTGCACCCTGCCGCCAGCGTGGTGCTGATCCTGCTGATGGGGCTGCTGTCGGGCTACGGCGTGCTGCAGTACGCCGACGTGCGCGCCTCGTACCCGCCCGCACTCACCGGCCGGGCCCTATCGGCCTACACGATGGCAATGTTCCTGGGCGTGGCGCTAATGCAGTGGTTCACCGGCATCGTGGCCACAGGCGCCCAACGCCTGGGATGGGATGCCCACACGGCCGTCATGCTGGCGATTGCGGCCTGGCTGGCGCTGGCGTCAGTGGCGTTTCGGTTTTTGCCTGTTTCGTCACTGGTTTCTTCGCAAGCATCAGAACCCAGATAGCCTCTAGTGCCTATCTATCAATCGTCAGCTGCTATCAATTTTATTGAACTGCAGGCGGCATCCGCAGCGGAATCGTCACCGGCCCATCGTTGACCAGGTGCACCTGCATGTCGGCTGCAAACTGACCGGTGGACACCACGGGATGGATCTTGCGGGCCTGGGCCACCAGGTAGTCGTACAGCCGCTGCCCTTCATCGGGTGCCGCAGCCCGGGTGAAGCTGGGGCGGTTGCCGCCGGTGGTGTCTGCCGCCAGCGTGAACTGGCTGACCAGCAGSAGGCCGCCACCGATGTCCTGCACGCTCTGGTTCATCTTGCCTGCGGCGTCCGAAAAGATGCGCAGCTTGAGGATCTTGGCCAGCAGCCTGTCGGCTTCAGCCTCGGTGTCTCCACGCTCCGCACACACCAGCACCAGCAGTCCCGCGCCGATGGCGCCCACGGTCTGCCCGTCCACATCCACACGCGCTTCACGCACACGTTGCAATACGCTGATCACTTCACGGCATCCTTCACATCGTCACGGGGGTCGTCGAAATGCGCCTCCACGTCGGTAGGCAGCAGCTCGATGGTGGCACGCAGGCCGGGCACGGCGGTCATCAGCGCGCGCTCGACCTGGCCGCGCAGCTCGGCGGCGTGGCGCAGGGTCCAGTCGGCGGGCATGTGCAGGTGCATGTCCACAAACTGGCGCTGGCCCGCGCGGCGGGTGGAGACATGGTCGAACCGCACAGCGCCCGGCGCCTGGGCGGCCACAAACTGCTGCAGCGTGGTGTCGATGGTGGACTGAACCTCGGGCTCCACCGCCGAATCCATTAGGCCCTGGGACGACCGCCACACCAGCTCCACGCCCTCTTTCAGGATATTTAGCGCCACGGCGATGGCTGCCACCGCATCCAGCCACAGCCACCCGGTCAGGGCCGCGCCCGCAATGCCCACCAGCACACCGGCCGAGGTCCACACGTCGGTGACCAGGTGGCGTGCATCGGCCTCCAGCGCGATGGAGCGGTGCTCGCGCGCCGAGCGGAACATCACCCAGGCCAGCAGCCCGTTCAGGGCCGAGCTGAGCACCGACAGTCCCAGGCCCCAGCCCACCTGCTCGATGGGCTGTGGGTCAAACAAGCGGTGCCCCGCCGCCCACAGAATGCCCGCCGACACGCCCATGATGAGGATGCCCTCAAAGCCCGAGGAAAAGTATTCGGCCTTGTGGTGGCCGTAGGGGTGGTCGTCATCGGCTGGCCGTGCCGCCACCGTCACCATGGCCAGCGCAAACATGGCGCTGGCCAGATTCACAAACGACTCCATCGCGTCAGACAACAGACCCACCGAGCCCGTGACCACCCAGGCCAGCGTCTTGAGCGCAATGGTGACCACCGCCACGGCCACCGAGGCCCACAGTAGGTTGCGGGGTGAAAGCCAGGGGTGGGATGCGGGAGAAGATGCTGACATGGCGGGTGGGCGAAGGAGCGGAAACAAGCGAGTCTGAAATTACACCAGAGCCACCTTAAGAACCTGTTCAGAATCTGAGCGACGTTGAACAGGCTCTAAGGCCCCCATGCCAGAATCCGCGCATGCTCCCCGCCTGGCGCCGCCTTCTACCCCGAAACGCCCTCCACCTGCCCAGCCTGCTGTTGTGGGTGGCGGTGGCCTGCATCGGTTGCGGCTGGCTGGTGGTGGACCGCCTGCAGCAACTGCACTCGGCGTTTGAGACCGACGCGCGCATCGTGCATCGGCTGCTGAGCCAGCGCGTGGTGCAGCACGACGCCATCATGGCCACGCTGGCGCTGCTGCAGCCAGCCGCTGCGGTGGATGACCTGCACAACGCGGCATCGCCCCTGCCCCGCCTCACGTCGGTGTATCCGCAGATCCTGGCGGTGCTGCAGCGCTCGGCCCACAGCGACTGGCCGCCCGCACTGCAGGCCGAGCTGACAGCCGCCGAGGCCACCTCACGGCGCACCGGTCACGCCGCTACGGCAGGCTTGAACCTGCCCGCAGGCCGTTACTACCTGGTGCTGGCGGGCACGCCAGCCAGCTATGCGCTGCACATCGACCTGCGCACCACCATCCCCACCGACGAGTGGCCCATGGACATGGCCGCCAGCCCGGTGCGCGTGACGCTGGAGCAGGGCGGCACGGCCTTTGTGGTGCAGCCCGGCCAGGCAGACCAGGGCAGCGGCATCCGCACCTACGACTTTCACAAACTGCTGGCCGCCGCCAGCCAGCCGCTGGACGTGGTGGCCCGCCGCACCGTGGGCCTGCACGAACTGCCCTGGTGGCGCATGTTGGGCTGGTGCCTGCTGACCGCAGCGCTGTGGGCCGCAGGCCGCGCACTGTGGCGCCAGCGCGTGGCGCGCCAGCGGGCCGAAGAGCTGCTGCGCCTGGGCCAGGTGGCGCGGCTGAACACATTGGGCGAATTGGCCGCTGGCATGGCCCACGAGCTGAACCAGCCGCTGACCGCCCTGCTGTCCAGCACCCAGGCCGCCCAGCGCCTGCTGGCCGACGACCCACCCGACCTCGACACCGCACAGACCGCCATGGCCCGCGCCGTGGAGCAGGCGCGCCGCGCATCCACCGTGGTGGGCCGCCTGCGCCGCCTGGTGGAGCGGCCCGACCTGGCCGGTCAGGCCCAGCCCCTGGCACTGCCCACCGCCTTGCAGGACGTGCTGCACCTGCTGGAGCCCGAGCTGGCACAGCGCGGCGTGGTGCCCGAGGTGTTGGCCGCCGCAGACCTGCCCCCGGTGCTGGCCGAACCCGTGGCCCTGCAACAGATCATCCACAACCTGCTGATGAACGCGCTGCAGGCGCTGGAGCAAGTGCCCCCCGCTGAACGCCGGCTGCACCTTGCAATGGCGCAGGCTGGTGCCGGACAGGTGGCGCTTTCGGTGCGCGACCACGGCCCCGGCATCCCGCCCGAAGCACGCCAGCACCTGTTCGAGCCCTTCTACACCACACGCAACGGCGGCCTGGGCCTGGGCCTCACGCTGTGCGAGAGCCTGGCGCAGGCCATGGGCGCGCAGCTGAGCCTGGCGCCCGAGGTCACGCCCTCATCCGCCGCTCAACGGGGGGCTGAGTTTGTGCTGACCCTCAACGTCGCACCACCCACCGATGACCGATAGTGCCCCCTCCCTCTCGCCCCTGATCCATCTGGTGGACGACGATGCTGCAGTGCGCGAGGGCCTCTCCCTGCTCATCAGCACCGTGGGCCTGCGCGTGCAGACCTGGGCCGACCCGCAGTCGTTCATGGCCGGGTTTGACCGCGCCAGCATCGGCGCCATCGTGCTGGATGTGCGCATGCCGGGCATCAGCGGCCTCACGGTGCTGGAGCAACTGCTGGCGCAGGGCGTGGACCAGCCCGTGATCCTGCTCACCGGCCACGGCACGGTGGAGATGTGCCGCCGCGCGTTCAAGACCGGCGCGGCCGAGTTTCTGGAAAAACCGGTGGACGACGAAGTGCTGATCGAAGCCCTGCAAAACGCCGTGCGCCAGCATGTGCGCTCGCGCGAACGCCACCAGGCCGACCAGCAGGCGCGCGAGCGTTTTGCGCAGCTCTCGGCCCGCGAGCGCGAGGTGCTGGGACTGATCGTGGAGGGTCTGACCAACAAGGAAATCGGCCGCGCGCTCGAACTCTCGCCCCGCACGGTGGAAACACACCGCGCCAACCTGTTTGCCAAGCTGGGGGCCGAGTCGCTGGCGCAGCTGATCCGGCGCTACGCGGCGCTGGTGGACGCGGCCGCGTGAGCTGCCCCTTGGCGGGCTTTCCGTAGTTCTACGGAGGCCCGCGCGTAGCCGCCCGAATGGCCGAAAACGGCGGCCATTTCTACAGTTCTCCCACGGCGCCACAACGGGTGGCACCGACCCAGAAACACCGGAGAACACCATGCAAAACCGCCTCGCCACCGTCGCCGCCCTCACCCTGTCCCTGATCGCCACCGCCGCCAGCGCCGAAGGCGTGCGCACCGAAAAGAACATGTCGCTGGACCTGGCCACGCAGATCGCCGCGCAAACCGTGGCCACCTGCACCGCCAACGGCTACGCCGTCACGGCCACCGTGGTGGACCGCGCAGGCACCGTGCGCGCTGTGCAGCGCGCCGACAACGCCGGCCCCCACACGCTGGAGGCCAGCCGCCTCAAGGCCTACACCTCGGCATCGGCCAAGAACACCACGCTGGCCATGATGGAAGGCGTACAGAAGAACCCCGCTGCGGCCAACCTGGTGAACATCCCCGGCTACCTGCTGCTGGGCGGCGGCGTGCCGGTGAAGGTGGGCAACGAGGTGATCGGCGCTGTGGGCGTGGGCGGTGCACCCGGCGGCCACCTGGACGAGCAGTGCGCGGTGGCGGGCATCGCCAAGGTGCAGGACTTGCTGAAGTAAGCCAGCCCCATCACAGGCAACTGAGCATTCAACGGAGGCCTCCATGAAGCCGTGGAATCTTGTTTTCGCCCTGGCCGCCGCACTGGCCTGTGCCACCCCGGCCCAGGCCCAGGTGCCACCCACGGCGGCCGAAACAGCGGCCTACCAAGGCCTGCATGCCGCTGCGGCTCGGGGCGATGTACCCAGGCTCACCCAGCTGATCGCAGCGCGGGCCGATGTGAATGCCCGCGATGGCTACGGCCGCACGCCACTGCATGTGGCCACCTATGCGCGGCAGGCCGATGCCATCCGCGCCCTTGCCCAGGCTGGGGCCGACCTGAATGCGCTGGAGAACGACCGCTACGACGCCGTGACCATCGCCGCCGTGGCCGACGACGAGGCCACGCTGCGCGTGCTGCTGCAGCTGGGCGCCAGCGCCAAACAGGTGACCAGCCGCTACGACGGCACSGCSCTGATCGCCGCSGCSCACCTGGGGCACGACGGCGTGGTGCGTCAGTTGATCGCCGCCGGGGCGCCGCTGGACCATGTGAACAACCTGCACTGGACGGCGCTCATCGAGTCCATCGTGCTGGGCAACGGCGGTCCGCGCCACCAGGCCACACTGCAAGCATTGCTACAGGCGGGGGCCAGCCAGGCACTGACCGACCGGCAGGGCAACACGCCCCTGCAGCTGGCGCGCCAGCGGGGCTTTGGAGAGATGGTGCGGATGCTGGAGGCTGCCGCAGCACGGCGCTGATGCCGCCAGGGCAGGACACGCACCAACTATCAAATTGATAGCTATTGGCACATGATTGACTAGCGCATCCGGCGCTTTTTACTCAAAGTCCTGGGTTCCCGTCACCAGGCGGGCCTTCACGGTCTTGCCCTTCACCCGGCCCTCGTTCAGGCGCTGGGCAGCTTGGGCGCCGATGGCACGGTCCACCGCCACATAGGTGGAGAAGTCGTTCACGTTGATCTTGCCGATCTGCTCTCGGGTGTAGCCCATCTCACCGGTCAGCGCGCCCAGCACGTCGCCCGCACGGATCTTCTCCTTGCGGCCACCGATGATCTGGATGGTGACCATGGGCGGCACCAGCGGGCCGTTGCCGGTCGGTGTCAGGTCGGCCACGGGGAACCAGCGCGACTCTCGGCCCTGCAGTTGCTCGATCTTGCCCACGCTGCCCATCTCGTCCAGGCTGGCCAGGTTCAGCGCCAGCCCTTCGGCATCGCCCCGGCCCGTGCGGCCGATGCGGTGGATGTGCACCTCGGGGTCGGGCGTCACGTCCACGTTGATCACGGCGGCCAGGTAGGCAATGTCCAGCCCGCGCGCGGCCACGTCGGTGGCCACCAGCACCGAGCAGCTCTTGTTGGCAAACTGCACCAGCACCTGGTCGCGCTCTCGCTGCTCCAGCTCGCCAAACAGCGCCAGCGCGCTGAAGCCCTGGGCCTGCAGCACGGCCACCAGGTCGCGGCACTGCTGCTTGGTGTTGCAGAACGCGATGGACGAATCGGGCCGGAAGTGGTTGAGCAGCAGCGAYACGGCATGCAGGCGCTCGCTGTTCTTCACCTCGTACCAGCGCTGCTCGATCTTGCCCTCGGCATGCTGCGCCTGCACAGTGATCTGCTCGGGCGACTTCATGAACTGGGCGCTCAGCTTGGCGATGCCCTCGGGGTAGGTGGCCGAGAACAGCAGGGTCTGGCGCTCTTTGGGACACTGCTTGGCCACCACGACGATGTCGTCGAAGAAGCCCATGTCGAGCATGCGGTCGGCCTCGTCGAGCACCAGGGTGTTGAGCGCCTCCAGCGTCAGGTGCTGGCGCTCCAGGTGGTCCATCACSCGGCCSGGCGTRCCCACCACGATGTGCGCGCCRTGCTCCAGGCTCAGCATCTGGCCGCGCAGCGGCACGCCGCCGCACAGGGTCACGACCTTGATGTTYTCTTCGGCRCGCGCCAGGCGGCGGATTTCAGTGGTCACCTGGTCGGCCAGCTCGCGCGTAGGGCACAGCACCAGGGCCTGTACCGCAAACCGACGGGGGTTGAGGTTGGCCAGCAGCGCCAGCGCAAACGCGGCGGTCTTGCCGCTGCCGGTGCTGGCCTGGGCGATCAGGTCCTTGCCCAGCAAGGCGGGCGGCAGGCTGGCCGCCTGAATGGGCGTCATCGTGGTGTAGCCCAGCTGCTGCAGGTTGGCCAGCATGGCGGGGCTCAGGGCCAGCGCGCTGAAATCAGTGCGGGCTTGGTTTTCTTTGGAGGTCATGGGCCGATTATCCGGTGCGGGGTATCCGGGCAACTACCTTACGCCCCCGTCAGGTGTATCGGCTATAACAAACAGATACGTACCGAGCGGTCCATGCCAGACTCATCCAACGCAGCCAACACGCCAGGTCAAGGGGGTTCCAGCGACTCGCTGCTGCGCCTGATCGCCGACTCGGTCCCGGCCCTGATGGCTTACTACGACCTGCCAGGCCTGCGCTGCCAGTTCGCCAACCAGGGCTACGCCGCCTACAACGGCCACAGCACAGAATCCATCCTGGGCCTGACCGTGCAGGAGGCGATTGGCGACAAGGCCTGGCAGGCCATCCAGCCGTACGTGGAGCGCTGCTCACACGGTGAGCGCGTGAAATACACGCGCGAGCAAACCCTGCCCAACGGCGAGGTGCGGATGATCGAGGTCAACCTGATCCCGCATTTTGGCAACGCGGGGCTGCAGCTCGGCTCCTTTGTGCTGATCACCGACATCACCGAGCGTTGGCGCGCCGAGCGCGAGGTACGCCAGAGCGAAGAACGCATGCGCAAGTTCACCGAGGCCACGGACGAGGCCATCGTGTTCCATCGCGACGGCATCATCACCGACGGCAACGAGGCACTGTACCGCTTGACGGGATTTGCACTGCACGAAGTGCTGGGCCTGTCGATCTTCAACTTCATTAGCCCCGAGTGGCGCGCCACCGCGCTGGAATACACCCGCAGCGGACGGGAGGATCCGTACGAAGTCACCATCCGCCACAAGGATGGGCATCCCATCCCCGTCGAGGTCGTCGGCAAGACCATGCCCCTGCACCATGCCGACTACCGCATCGTGGTGGTGCGCGACATCACGGCCCGCAAACAGGCGCAGGAGCGCGAAGCCTTCATCGCACTGCACGACCCCCTCACACAATTGCCCAACCGGCACTTCCTGATGGAGCAGCTGTCGCAGGTGCTGTCGCTGGCTCGCCGGCGGCATGGCCGTGTGGCGGTGCTGTTCATGAACCTGGACCATTTCAAGACCGTGAACGACTCGCTCGGCCACCATGCGGGCGACCAGCTGCTGTGCAACGTCGCCGAGCGACTGCGCCAGGGTGTGCGCGATGCCGACGTGGTCGCGCGCATCGGCGGCGACGAGTTTGYSGTGGTGCTGMCCGACGTGCAGACGCCCGATGACGCGGCCATGGTGGCCGACAAGCTGCTGGAGTCCATGCACGGCGTTTTCACGGTCGATCAGCTGCCGCTCACCATCTCCCCGTCCATCGGCATCAGCCTGTACCCGGACCACGGCGGCAGCGCCGACATGCTGCTGCGCTGCGCCGATGCGGCCATGCAGCATGCCAAGGACAGCGGGCGCGGCAACCGCCAGTTCTACGCCACCAGCATGGAGGCCAGTGCCCTCGATGTGCTGCACCAGGAGCGCCTGCTGCGCGACGCCATTGCACGCAACGACTTCGTGCTGCACTACCAGCCGCAAATTTGCCTGGCCGACGGTTCGCTGCAAGGCCTGGAAGCGCTGGTGCGATGGCTCCACCCCGAGCGTGGGCTGGTGGGGCCCGACGAGTTCATCACGTTCTCGGAGTCACGGGGCCTCATCACGCCCATCGGCCGCTGGGTGATGCGCGAAGCCTGCCGCCAGCTCAAAGCCTGGCAGGACCAGGGCCTGGCCAAGGTGCCCGTGGCAGTCAACCTCTCGGCCCTCGAATTCCGCCAGCGCGATGTGGCCGCTGAAATCGCGGCCGTCCTCCAGGAAACAGGGCTGGAACCGCAATACCTGGAGATCGAACTGACCGAGTCCGTGCTCATGCACCAGACTGGCCAGACCCTGAACACCCTGCACGCCGTCAAGGCATTGGGCGTCGGCATCTCCATCGATGACTTCGGCACCGGGTACTCCTCCCTGGCATATCTGAAGCGCTACCCCATCGACAAGCTCAAGATCGACCGGTCATTTGTCACCGACACCCCCGGCAGTGCCGACGACGTCGCCATCGTCACCGCCATCATCCAGATGGCCCGCAGCCTGCAGCTCAAGACGGTGGCGGAAGGGGTGGAGACGCAAGGGCAGATCGCATTACTCAAGGAACTGGGGTGCGATGTGATCCAGGGGTTTGTGGTGTCGGTACCGATGGATGAGACGATTGCGCGGGAATGGCTGGAGAGTAACGGTAGTGGGTAAAACCGTTTCCGACGGATGGACCGCCAGCCCCCCAGTTCTCGGTGAAATGGCTTAGCGGCAGCCAACGGCTGGGCCCGCTCTCATTTCCTGCTCGCACATCGAATCGCGTCGATCTCACAAGTCACTGAGGCCGAGAGCGAACGCTTGCAGGAAAGCCGGCGCCCTACAGTACGACACTTGGATAGCGCTCACCCAAGTGGGCGCTATCACAAGCAGCCGTGCGTTCAGGCTTCCTTGTTTTCTTTGATGCTGAAGCCCATCTGGCTGGTAGCGCCCTTGCCGCCTTGGTTGGTCTGTTCGGAGTACTCCGTCTTGATCTTGGCAGCCTGGAACGCGTAGTTCACGACCACGGTGTCGCCAGAACTTGTACCGCTGACGGTCACGTTGGTAACCATCACGTCCGTCAGGGTGATCTTGCCGAATTCAATCTGCGTGCCACCGGCCTTGCACATCGAAATTTCTACCTGACCCAAATGCTTGCCCGTGGCGCAATGCTTGAGCACAGCGGGATAGCACTTGTCGATGTTGGCGACAACATTCAGGTTTTGAAAGTCAGCCTTACCGGCACCGGCACCACCACCAGAGGCCATAGAGTGCGGCTGGGTCACACCCCAGGTAAACGACTCGACATCCGTCCAATCCTTGTGCGCTGCGTCTTTCGATTCACCGCTCGCACCTTCCACCTTCATAAAAATCGCAACTGTCATTCGGGTACCTCTCCTTGGTTCAAAAATGCGTTGCAGGCGCCGTTGCTTGAACGGCACACGCACGCTCTCAATTTCCGCAGAGGCAGCGTTGCGCCCCCACAGAATTCACGACTGAAGGAGAGGTACGAAGCTCACAGCCGGCATGCGAGACATGCGGAAACACTGTGCCATACGCAACCACTACGCTCACCTTGGAAACGTGTGTTTGTTTGTGCATATGGAGCTTCGCTTGCTTGAATTCCCCTCCCTCGCAAGCTTGTTGGCGGGCGGATGATACGGACGCCAAGCGCCCGGAGGGGTATCAAGTCACAGCAATTCAGCGGCTCTCAGCAACATTAGCAACAGTGTGTTTCGCAGCATCTGAAGTCGTGGTTTTGTGACGTTTTTTGCAATTTGTCCACGTTAGACTCGCCCGCCACAAACGCACTACAAGTAACTTGGCGATGAGTGCTCTTCAGGAGGCGAACATGACTGCGAAGGGTTGTGCCAACGATTGACTCTAGTGGCTTGGCGAAGAAACAAAAATGCCAGAGCCTTCCCCGTCAATCGAAAACGATTGAGGGCGTTGAAAAAGTCTTCCATACGTCAGGGGCGCAGTAGTCCGACAAGTTGCAGCGGTCAAGCTGCGACAACGTAAATGGCATACACAGCGAGACAAGTCAGCACATTGCAAGAGCAGACAGCGTCAGCTCCGATTGCAGGAGCACTGAAGATCTACTGACCGCTTGGGAAAAGCCGATGAGGCGATGAATACACAGGGAGCCACGTGATGATTGAGACCGCAGGAGGTTCGGCAAACTGCCTCGCGCCGGGCGTCCATATCGGTGAATACCGGCTGTTGGACGTCATTGGAGAAGGTGGTTTTGGCATTGTGTATCGCGCCCGCGATGTGAGCCTTGACAGGATTGTTGCCATCAAGGAATACATGCCCGCCACGTTGGCGGGGCGTAAATCATCCAACGAAATCCACGTCCGTTCGCAGCATCGTGGGGCATTCGATGCCGGGCTGCGAAGCTTCATCAACGAAGCCCGACTGCTGGCCAAGTTCTCGCATCCAGCTCTGGTACATGTGTACCGATTTTTCGAACTGAACGGCACGGCCTACATGGTCATGCGCCATTACGAAGGGCAGACGTTCCGAGCATTTTTGAATGCCCAACAAGTACGCATGAATCAACGCATGCTGGCCGCGATCGCAGGCCCCATCCTCGATGTCGTCGAGATGCTGCATGCAGCCGATTGCTACCACCGCGATATCGCTCCCGATAACGTATTCCTGCAAAACTCAGGGATGCCTGTGCTGCTCGATTTTGGGGCCGCTCGGCGAATCATCGGTGACATGACGCAGGCCCTGACGATGGTGTTGAAGCCAGGCTTCGCTCCCATTGAACAGTACGTAGATGACGGCGCCATGCCGCAGGGAGCATGGACCGACATTTACCAAATTGGCGCGATGCTCTACCTAGCGATCACCGGGAAGCCACCAGCAACATCGGTCGCCAGAATGATCAACGATCCGGTGGCAGCTTTATCGCCCGCTGACTACCCAGGATACTCATCCCAGTTTCTGCGTGGAGTGGGTCACGCATTGGCGGTGAAACCTCAGGAGCGACCACAGACGATTGCTGCACTCAAGGATCTGCTCGGCATCACAACGTTCACCATGCCCATGCATGCGCCCTGGCACGATGTCTTACCAGGTGCTCAGGTGGTTACCTCTTCGCTCCCCCATCCAACGCTCGCAGCCTCGGACAACACGGGCCTGCATGAGTCGTTGAAACCCACTGGCGTAGTTGCCGAGGCCAACGCATCATTGCCGTTAAACCATTCGGCAGAACCCGCTCAGCGCGAGCCCGTTACCGCGATGGCCACCCATGCGAACCAGACACTTCCGCAAGCAGCAGTCGTCGCCAGCGACATCGACATCGACATCGACATACTGAAGTTTGCCCCCCAGACATCGTCTGCTGCATCAACTAGCAACGCCACAGCAACACCCCAACTGCCCGCGAAGCCGGACGCTCGAGAACGCCAAAATGCGGAGATCAGCAGCGATCTGCGACACACGCGCACACGCGCTTTGACGCTGCGATGGACGATTGCGGCCCTCGCGCTGTTCGTAGCCACTGCGTTGGTTCTGTGGTTGACCAAGCACGACGTGGCCGCGCACCAGTCCGCAGAAGAGATAGCACTGAATCTGGAAGACCAACATTGGAAAGAAGCACAAGCTGCGGGCTCTGCAGCCATGCTGGACTCGTACCTGAGCGCCTACCCGAAGGGCAAGCATCGCAGCGAAGCGATGGCCCTCATCAATCGTCTGGAATTTCTAGACCCGGTTGTCAGTCCGCCGCCAGCTGCCTTAGCGTCAGCACCCACCCAGCCTGTCGTTGCCGCGACCTCTGCGCCCTCAGCGTCAGAGCCGCCTGCAACAACGGCCCCAAAGGCTGTGGCGGTGGCAGCGACGACACCACCGCCTGCGCCCAAAGGAGATCCTGCCGTTGCAGATTCGGTAGTAGCAGCCAAGACTCCGCCAAAGACAGCGGGAGAAGTAGGGCGTATTGTTCTGCGCGTAAGCCCATGGGGCCGGATCTCGGTGAACGGCAACTCTTTGGGAACCACGCCACCACTGACTTCCATCGAGCTTCCTGAAGGCTTGCATCGCATTGACGTGAGCAATCCGGCCGCAGCGCCAGTCACCAAGACAGTCCAGGTCAAAAAAGGCGAGCCGGTGGTGATCAGTCACCAGTTCGAATAATTCACGTCCGCGAGCGCCTGCTGTCGATATGCCAATAAACGCTTTACTGCGATGGGGAGCTTGTTGCCTGTGCCTGGGTCTAAGCACTGCAATCGCCTCGGTGGATTGCAACGAACCAAGCAAACCTGAAGCGGGGAACTCGGTTTCTTCGGCTGGACGTCAATATCTGGGACAGGGCATATCGCTCTACGAGACGCGAAAGCTGGAGCTGGCAGAAAAAGCACTACAGGCTTCACTGTTTGCAGGTCTGACAGATGGGCACGAGCGATCTACTGCCCATAAATACCTTGCGTTCATTTATTGCACCAATCGGGAATGGGCCCGGTGCGACACCGCATTCAACGCAGCTTTCGACGCGCGCCCTTCGTTCACGCTCGAAGCGTACGAGCTGCAGAACACGCCGTGGCGGGATGCCTATACGAAGGCATACAGCCAGCGCGGCGCAAAGTGCGGCCGGTCCTTGGCAAGTTTCAGCAACAGTCAAGGATCTTCCCCAGGGAATGGCAACGCTCTTACCTTTTCGCTCAACAGCACTGTGATCACAGCTATCACGCCGCTGTTGGCCGTTGCAGGCTATCCCACACCATCGTTCGACCCGACGTCCCCAATGGCACTGGGTTCGCGGAGGCCCATCCGCTCCGAGAACAACATTCAGCTGCGCGTTTCACCGTGGGCCCATGTGACTCTCAATGGAAAGCGAGTGGGCGTGACTCCTCCGCTCACAGAACTCAAGCTCCCCCCAGGCTCACACAACATTGAATTCAGCAACCCCGGCTTCGATACCGTGCGCAAAACGCTCAAGGTCGAGCCAGATCAACCGATCACGATCACCCATGACTTTGACGCGAGATAAATCCATGCGAAACCGTTACTGGAGCGCCTTGATCGTCGCCTGCGCCAGCCTTCTCCTGGCCGCTTGCGAAACAGCGCCAAAGCCCCCCGAGCCGCAGGTGGAAGCACCGCCACCACCGCCACCAGCTCCCGAGCCCGTCGCACCGGTGGATCCGCGCGCGCAGAAAGAGGCACAGCTGACCGAAGCATTGAACGCGTACGCAGAAGGGCAGTTCGATGAAGCCATCGTCAAGCTCACACCTCTTGCCGACGCCCCCGAGCTACCGCTGACATTGCAAATCAAGGCCCGCAAGTTCATGGCCTTCAGCCACTGCGCCGCAGGGCGGCCGCGCCCCTGCCGACAGCAGTTCGAACTCGCCCTCGAGCAGGACCCCACGTTCCAACTCACCGAGGCAGAAAAGGGCCACCCGGTCTGGGGCCGTGAATTCATCAATGCCCGCAATGCTGCGCGTTCCAAGCGCAACACCCGCAAGACATCCTGACGCTCCTCCAGACAACGCACGCGCAAATACGCAATGGACAAGATAGAACTGGTGGTCACACACGAAGCGGGTAGCCCGGTCTGCCGCTATTGGTCCGCCATCTTTGGGATGGCAGGCGGGACCGTGGGTCGTGCAGGGCAAAACAAGCTGGTATTGCCCGATGACGACGCGATGGTCGCGCGCGTGCATGCCATGGTCCGCCTTGACTCCGACCGAGCCTATATCGCCAATCTGTGCGAACGACGCTCAGTGCGCGTAAACGGGCTGGAGGTGCTGTCCGGGCAAGAGGTACCGCTTGKACCCGGCACAAGCATAGGCATTGGTCCATATCAACTGCGCGCAGTCATTCCAGGGCAACACCAGGATGCGCAGGCTACCCAGGCGAAGGTCTCCCGCGCGTTCACAGAAGGCATCTCGGAGGCCACATCGGCAGCCGGCAGTGACACACAGCCGGGTACATCCACACCGAGCGCCAATGCCGCAACCTCGGCGATCGGGCTCGCCTCCCTGCCCAACCCCTGGGCAGACATACCAGACATCGTCGGAGGAGATGCACACCTGTCAGGCCTCTTGCTCTCGTCCCTGCCCGAAGCACCATCGCAGCACGATGCGGAGGCCAGCCCCTTCGCAATGCTTGGACGGGTCGAGGCCCGCTCTGCGGCAGCGCTCGTCCCTGAACGGTCCGCCACCGGGCCAGGGCCCGCCGCGGCACTGACAGTGGCGCAATCGGCCTCTGCCGCCCCTGTTGCGGACGGGCTGCATGCAGACATTCCGACGGAACACGCCCCACCCCACCCGTTCGATATTTCTGCCGCTACAGCCAGGCCCACACAGGCACCGCCGACAGCGCATCGAGCGATGGTCATTCCCGACGACTTCAACCCATTCGCAGTTGATCCCAGGGAGCAAGCCCTCCAGCGTGACCCCTGGAGCGGGAATCTTGCCGCCAAGAGCTTGGCTGAAGTGGTTCAACTCAAGAACGATGGCCTGCTCCAGGCATTGCCCAAAACGGGGCATTTCGCGGGCGAAATGGACAATGCTGCGCATACCGGGCTGCCCAAGCAGTTGGATCCAGCCATCGAACTGAACCCGCTGAAGCTCTTTCGTGAGCCCGGGGAGTCGATGTATGTGGAGCCAGAAGACCATGGCATGTCCCGCGGCTCGGATTTGGCCCAGGTGTTCAACATGCCCCGCGATGCCCAACGGCGCCATGCGACAGCGCTGCCAGCTGCGGTCGCCCATGGGCTCCCCGCCACCAACCGCCTCAACGTCGAGGCAACTCCGGTGGCTGCGCCGCCCGTTGAGTCTGTTGTAGAGGCAGGACTTCACGCCATGCAAGGGCTGGACTTGGCTCTGTTCGACGGCGGAGACGCTGCGCAGGCACTGCGGGAGGAGGACTTGCTGAAGATCGCAGATATCCAGCCGCCGCACCTATGGGAGAAGGCGATCCCCACGCACGCCACGCAGCCCGCGTCACCCCCTGCGCCGACACCGACCGCCGCTGACGCCCACGTAACGGCGCAGACAACGGTAGCTTCATCGGATGCACTCGCCGCTGCTTTTCTCCAAGGCGCGGGGATAGAGCAAGGCAAAGCACACGTCACCATCACGCCGGATTTCATGCGCGCTTTCGGCGAAGCACTGCGGGTAGCGGTACAAGGCTCTATCGACCTCCTCTCCGCGCGCTCGGAAATCAAACGTGAATTCCGAGCGGACGTCACGATCATTGCCTCCGGGGCCAACAACCCCCTCAAGTTCCTGCCGACGGCAGACGGTGTGATGCTGCAGCTTATTGGACAGACGTTTCCGGGATTCATGAAGCCGGTACCCGCAATGAAGGAAGCGTACAAAGACCTGGCGGTACACCAGATCGCACTGATGGCCGGCATACGAGCCGCCTACTCAGAAGCCGTGGCAAGCCTCAGCCCAGCAGAGCTAGAGAAGAAAGCTGCGGTAGCGTCTAGCCTGCTAACCAAAATATCCAGAGTGCATCGCAAAGCCGCCTTGTGGGACGACTTCCAGCAGCAATATGACTCGGTGCGTCGCCATGCAGAAGACGACCTAATGGCGTTCTCCGGGAAAACCTTTGTGAACGCATACGAAGCCGCCGCACAGTCTGCCGAGGAGCATTCGTGATCGCACATATCGCAGGAGAGTCGCACCGCCTGCGGCTGTCGGTATCGGCCATCACCGACAAAGGCGGCCGTGCCTCCAACGAAGATTACCTAGGCATGATAGATCTGGGATCGAGAGGCTTTTGCTGCACCCTGGCGGATGGAGCTGGAGGCCATGGCAACGGTGCGCTGGCCGCGCGCCTGACGGTGGACGCCGTACTCGGAGGTTACCGCGAGAACCCTATGTTTGCGCCAGCCAGCCTGGCATCGCTCATCTTTCGCGCCGAACATACAGTATCTGAAGAACAGCCCACCTCCGTTTCGCGGATGCACATGAGCGCCACCGTGGTCCTGCTGTGCATAGATCCGGTCACCGGCCGCGCGCTGTGGGCGCATTGGGGCGACTCGCGCCTTTACTGGTTCCGGGAAGGCCGGGTTCACCGCATGACCGAAGACCACAGCGTTGTGCAGCAGCTTTTGCACGCTGGCTTGTATGCCAACGGCGATCCCAGGTCGCTGCCCAATCGCAGTGTCCTGGCCGGTGCAGTGGGTGCCGAGTCGCAGGTACCGCCCACCGTGCTGCCTGAATCCGTGGAGCTGACAGAGGGTGACGCCTTTCTGCTGTGCTCCGACGGACTATGGGAAAACCTACACGAGTCCGCGATGGAACAAGCGCTGCGGGCCGCAGAGCGGCCCGACGTCTGGCTACAGGACATGGCGGAAGCCGTTCGCTCCAAAGACCGTCCCCATCAGGACAACCTCAGCGCGCTGGCCGTGTGGGTATCCGCAAACCAGACCGTCAACTGAACTGAATCGAACTGCCCACTGAACGGGAGGATGCCGCCATGCAGATGACCAAGAAAGCCGTATCAAGGCGAACGATCCTGAAGACCACCCACTGGCTGTCAATGGCAGCGCTGCCTCTGTCCGGATGCGGCGTGGTGAACACACTCAATCGCCCCAGCGAGGCGCCCACCGGGGTGCCGCCAGCCGTCATCGAGATCATCGCCGAGCGCAGCCTGAACCCTGACGTGGACGGCATGCCCAAGCCGGTACTGCTGCGCATCTACGAATTGCGCACTCCCGTCACCTTCGAACGCTCCAGCTTCTTCGACCTGTTGGACAAGGACGAAAGCCAGCTCGGCGGCGACTTCGTGCGGCGAGAAGAGATCCTGATTGCACCGGGTGAGCGCCGCGTCATCGAACGCAAAGGCAACCCCGACGTGCGTGCCTTCGGTTTCTTCGCCAGCTATCGCGACCTCGAGCGCAGCACCTGGCGTGCACATGTCGATGCCCCGAACTCGGTGGAAATGCGCCGCCGCTGGTGGGGCCTTGGAGAAACACAGCGGCTCAAACCCGTTCACTACCTGGTCACGGTCTCGCGCGACGCCGTACGGGTTCAACATCAAATCACTTCAAGGTAGAACCATGGTTTGGCAACGCAAGGTGGTGTGGGCGGAAGGGATGTTCCTGCGCCCTCAGCACTTTCAACAACAAGAGCGACACCTGGACTTTCTGATCCAAGGGCGCAGTCTTTCCGCCCAGCCTTTCTACTGGGGGTTTTCAGAGCTGACCCTGGACACCCAGATGCTGGCCCTCGGCAAGGTTGCACTGATCTCTGCGCAAGGTGTGCTACCTGACGGCACGCCGTTCAGGATCCCGGATGTGGACGATGCCCCACCACCGTTTGATGTGGGGAAGAACACCAAAGACACGCTGATCCATCTGTCACTCCCGCTGCGGCGGCGTAGCGGCGCAGAAGTAACCCTTGCCGACGACGACGCAGGCATGACGCGTTACCAAGCGCAGGTGCTGGAAGTGGCAGACATTAACGACGTTGGCGCGCAGCCGGCGGAGGTGCAGTTGGGCATCGCCCGGTTCAGCCTGCGCACATCACACGATCTTTCCGACGGTTGGGTATCTCTGCCCGTGGCCCACGTGGTGGAACGCAAGGCGGATGGAGCAGCGTTGCTGGACAAAACCTTCATCCCGACTGTCGTCAACAACTCTGAAACCTCCGCACTATTCGCGTTTTGCCGAGAACTTCACGGCCTGTTGCGCCAGCGGGGCGTCGCGCTGGAGGAGCGGCTGATCCAGCCAGGGCGCGGCGGTGTCGGCGAGGTGGGTGACTTCCTGATGCTGCAATTCATCAACCGATGGGAGCCCGCGGTAGAACATTGGGTCAGGATTCGCAGCATTCACCCTGAGCGCCTCTTCGATGACCTCCTGAAAATGGCGGGAGAGCTGTCCACCTTCACCCGCGAGCAACGACGCCCCGCGCCACTGCCGGCTTATGACCACGACGACCTGCGCAGCTGCTTTCCGCCCTTGATGCTGGAACTGCGCCGCGGCCTTTCGTCGGTGCTTGAGCAAAACGCTATCCAGATCGAGCTGCAGGAGCGGCAATACGGCGTTCGTGTAGCCCTCATCCCGTCCACCGAGCTGCTGACCACCTGCGATTTCGTGTTGGCAGTACACGCCCAGACCACGGTGGAATTCCTGCGCACCCACTTTCCCACCCAGACGAAGCTGGGGCCTGTCGAGAAGATCCGGGACCTCGTCAACCTCCACCTGCCCGGCGTCACCCTGCGATCGCTGTCCGTGGCTCCACGCGAAATCCCTTATCACGCGGGGTACTCCTATTTTGAGGTTGACACCACACACGACCTGTGGCGCCAGCTCAACAGCTCAGGGGGCCTAGCCATGCATGTCTCGGGCGAGTTCCCGGAGCTGGAGTTGGAATTCTGGGCGATCCGCAGATAAGAACAACCCATGTCGATCCCAATCACGGACAACGTTTTCGCGTTCAGCGCCAGTGACCATACCGAGCATGGCGCACTCGGAACGCCTGAAATATCCATACCTGGAGCAGGCGCCCAGAACATGTCATGCACCAACCTGCCCGATGTGGTCAGCGGTGGCAATCCACTGGTGGCATCCGCGAACGTACTGCTAAATCTTGTGCCGCAGATCCGGGCGATGGCCTCCAACGCGGACCCTGAAGGCTTCCAGCGCCTGCTACTTGCGAACATCCGCGAATTCGAGCGCAGCGCGGGCGTCGCGGGCGTTCCGATCGAGACTGTTATCGGGGCAAGGTACTGCCTGTGCACCGTGGTGGACGAGGCTGCGGCGCAAACGCCTTGGGGCGGATCTGGCGTTTGGCCCAAGTTCAGCCTTCTGGTTGCGTTGCACAACGAAACCTGGGGGGGCGAGAAGTTCTTCCAGCTGCTGGCCAAGCTGGTTCAGACACCCCACCAACACATCGACCTGATCGAGCTGATGTACTTCTGTCTCATGCTCGGTTTTGAAGGACGTTATCGCGTGATCGAGAACGGACGAAGCCAGCTGGAAACGCTCAAGGCGCGGCTGTTGGCTCTGATCGAGAGTACACGTGGCGATCGCAGCGGCGCACTATCACTTCACTGGAAAGGCGAGGAACGCAGGGCGGCGCCTCCGTGGACCATGGTGCCGCTTTGGGTAGCTACAGCACTCGCGCTGCTGCTCGCGTTCGCCCTCTTCCTCTGGTTCAGCTACCGACTCGCAGCCCAGTCTGACGCGCTGTTCACCTCCATCAACGCTATCCGATTCCCCAGAGCCATCGCGGCCATGGCGAGCGTGGACAAGCCCAGGCTGCGCCAATTCCTCGAACCTGAAATCCGCGAAGGTCTGGTCGAGGTCATTGACCAGGCGGACCGCAGCACCATCATCCTGCGCGGCGACGGCTTGTTCGAACTGGGCTCCAACGTGGTCAAACCTCGCTATGTGCAGGTGGTTCAGCGCATTGCCACCGCCTTGAACGAAGTGCCCGGCAAGGTGGTCGTGAACGGCTACACCGACAACTCGCCCATTCGCACGGCCAGGTACCCATCCAACTGGCACCTCTCCCAAGACCGAGCTCGGTCCGTCTCTGACATGCTGCTGAGCACGGTTCGGGACAGTCAGCGCGTGCAGGCTGAAGGCCGCGGAGAAGCGGATCCTGTGGCGCCCAACACCACAAGCGAAGGCAAGGCGAGAAACCGACGCGTAGAAATCGTTCTGCTGGTCGCACCGCAGGTACGTGACAAGGAATTGCAGCTCAGCGGTAATGCCCCGCGGACTGAAAGCATCAAGAAATGAGCATGCTGAGACATATGGCAGCGTTGCTGTTCAATCGTTTTACTCTGGCCTTCATCGGTCTGGTATTGCTGAGTCTGGTGATCTGGTTCATCGGCCCTTTGGTTTACATCAAGCCGTATCAGCCACTGGAAAGCGAAAACGTGCGCTGGGCCCTCATCGCCGCGCTATTCACCATCTGGGTGATCAAGCTACTCTTTCACTGGTGGCGTGCCAAACGCATGAACGACAAGCTCATGGGGCAGATCGCACGGATCACTGCTGGCCGTGATACCCCCCAAGAACTTGCACCTGGTCAAGAGGAGGTGACTGAACTGGAGGGGCGCTTCAAGGAGGCCGTAGAGGTTCTTTCCAAGACTCGCTTTGGCACTACCGAAAGCGGCCTGTTAGGCCGCTTCACCAAGCGCTACGTGTACCAGCTGCCCTGGTACCTGATCATCGGCTCTCCAGGATCGGGCAAGACCACGGCACTGGCCAACTCGGGGCTCGACTTTCCACTGGCCGAACAGTTCGGCAGGGGCTCAATCCGAGGCGTGGGCGGCACACGCAACTGCGACTGGTGGTTCACAGACCAGGCCGTGCTGCTGGATACCGCCGGCCGGTACACGACGCACGACAGCGATGTCGTGCAAGACAAAGCCGCCTGGTCGGGCTTTCTACAGCTTCTGAAGCGCTTTCGCGGTCGGCAGCCCATCAATGGCGTCATCGTGACGCTCAGCGTACAAGAGCTCTTGAGCAGTACCGAAGCGGAGCGCGCGCGCCTCGCCAAGACCATCGGTGCGCGGCTCGGGGAGTTGTGCGATGAACTGGCAATCAAGTTCCCGGTGTACGTACTGATCACCAAGGCCGACCTGCTGGCGGGCTTCAACGAATTTTTCGGCCAGATGACGCGCGACGAGCGCGCCCAGGTGTGGGGCTTCACCCAGCAATACCGAGAGAATGTGCCGTCCAACGATGACCCTACGGCCCAGTTCACTGCAGAGTTCGACGCGCTGGTGGCACAAATCAATCGCCTGTTGCCCCATCGCCTGCTGGCGGAACCGGATCTTGCCCGGCGTGGACTGATCTACGGGCTGCCCCAGCAGTTTGTGGGCCTGCGCGAACTGGTGCACCAAACGTTGCAGGAGGCTTTTTCATCCTCGCGCTTCAAAGAGAAGCCCCTGTTCCGTGGCGTGTATTTCAACAGCGGTACGCAAGAGGGCATGCCCTTTGACCGTGTGCTGTCGGCACTCAAGCGGCGGTTCGCCATCGCCACCCCGCTGAAGCCTGGAGCAGGGCAGCAAGGCAAGAGTTTTTTCATCGAAACCCTCTTCAAGGGTGTGATGTTCAACGAAGCGGGGTTGACAGGCCGCAACGCCAAGAAAGAGCGGCAGCTCCGACTGCTGCAGGCTGGCGGTCTCATCGGCTTGGCTCTGGCACTGAGTGGTGCTGCGCTGGCCTGGGGCATCAGTCACCAGAACAACCTGGGGTACCTGGAGGAAGTAAAGACCAGTGTGGGCACCTTGCGACAAGCGGTCGAAGAGGCCAAAACGGGCGACCCGGAAAATCTGGTGGCGCTATTGCCGATGCTAGACCATGCGGAATCCCTCGCCGTCAGTGAGCGCTACACAGGCTCGCCACCGCTGAGTTGGCGTTGGGGCCTGCTGCAGGTCCCGAAAGTAGAGACAGCAGCAGACACCACCTACCTGCGCCTTCTGGAAGATGCGTGGCTGCCCGGTATCGTGCGGCAGTTGCGCCGCTCGTTGCAGCAAACCTCGACAAGCAACCCCGAGGCCAGCTACGAAGCGCTGAAGGCATATCTGATGATCCATGACGCCGATCGCTTCGACGCCCGAACGGTGAAGGCATGGATCCGGCACGAATGGGACGCCAGCCTGACGCCGCAACTGCTGCAGGCGGGCGTGGGCGATCGCCTATCTCACCATCTGGACCGGCTCATGGACGAACGCGTGGTGATATCGTCAACCCCGGTCGACACCGCACTGGTGGCGGAGGTACGCCAACGCCTGGCACAGATGTCCCCAGCGCAGCGGGCATATAGCCGCTTGAAGCAACTGCTGATCACGGGCAATAGCCTGCCAGCGGACTTCAGCGTCGTGCGGGCCAGCGGCCCCGAAGCACCCCAGGTGTTCAGCCGCCGCAGCGGCCGGCCCCTGACGCAGGGAATATCCGGACTGTTCACCTATGACGGATACCACGGTGTGTTCCTGCACGAGCTGCCCAAGGTCACAACGCTGCTGTCCAAGGAAGAAGGCTGGGTGCTGGGGCAGGCGGACGGCAAGCGCAGCATCGCTCAGGAGGTATTGACCGGTCAGGTCGCCAACGAGGTGAAACGCCTGTACCTGATGGAGTACGCCAAGCTATGGGAGGACTATCTGGCCGACGTACGCCCCACCCGCATCGGATCACTGGACCAGGCAGGGGAGCAGGCTCGCCTGTATTCATCTGCCAATTCGAGCCTGGAACAGTTCATCCGCGCCGTCGCCAAGGAGACGACGCTTGCACGCCGCCCCGATGCAGATGCCGATAGCAGCGGCGCCAGCACCAGCAGCTGGCTGGGAGATAAGCTGAACCGCATTCGCGAGGAACAGCGGCAGCTGAGCAGGCTGACCGGTAAGCAGGTCAACGTGGGAGGCCTTACGCCCAGTGGAACGCTCGAAGCCGACATCGTGGACTTCCGCTTCCGCGAATACCGCCGGCTCGCGACCAGCAACGGGTCGAGCCCTTCGCCACTGACACAGAGCCTGCAGGTACTCAACGAGGCATCTGCCGTGATCGCATCGGCGCGACAGCAGGTGAAATCGGGTGGCACCATCCCGCCGACGCTGTCGTCGACCCTTGAAAGGGTGCGTGCAGAAGCCAAGCGCCTCCCTCCGCCTCTCAACCTGATGTACACCGATCTGGCTGAAGCGACATCCACCCTGGTCGGACGGGACGTACGCAGCACCATTGGCGGTAATCTGAACGCGACCATCGGGGACTTCTGCCGCCGCGCCGTGCTGGGCAGATACCCCTTCACACGCAGCGCAGGACGCGACGTCACCGCTGATGATTTCGCCAAACTGTTCGCCATGGGTGGCGTCATGGACGAATTTTTCCGCAGCACGCTACAGCCCATGGTCGACATATCCGCTTCCACCTGGACCTTCAAGCAGGGTGTGGACGGAACGCCGGTCGGAGGATCTGCGTCGCTGGCATCCTTCCAGAAAGCGGCCACCATCCGCGATGTCTACTTTCGGGCAGGAGGCAAGGCACCCGGTATCCGTCTGGACATCAAGCCCATCGAGATGGACGCGGCCATTTCGCAGATGGTCTTGGACGTGGATGGAGACGTGCTTCGCTACCAGCACGGGCCGCAGATCCCTAAATCCATGAATTGGCCAGGCACGCGGGGCACAGGCCAGGTAAGGCTGCAGATCACGAGCACCAACGGTGAAAACTCGGGATTGGTCACGGAAGGTCCATGGGCGCTACATCGGCTATTTGACCGCGCACAGCTCCTTCCGGGCAATGCGCCGGAGAAGTTCTCCGCGATCTTCAACGTAGATGGGCGCCGGGTACGGTTTGAAGTCACTACCAGCAGTGTGTTCAATCCATTCCGCCTCAAGGCGATGGAAGAGTTCGAATGCCCAAGCAACCTTTGAGCAACGACCTCCGCAGCATGCTGGCGCCTTCTTCTGTCGCCTGGTACGGCAAATTGCCAAGCCTGGGTGACTTCGTGGGCAGGCGTATGCCGCATGCCCTCAGTAGCGAGTGGGATGCGTGGATGCGAGAGGGGATGGAACAACTGCGCCGGGCAGACGGCGCAGGCTGGTCGGATACCTTCGTGAACGCCCCGTTGTGGTTCTTCATTGCCTCTTTGAGCACACAGGGCTCACCGGTAATTGGCGCACTCGCGCCCAGCGTGGACCGTGTCGGGCGCTATTACCCACTCACCGTGATGGCAACGGCGCCGCATGCGGGTTGCCCATTTGCAGACGACCTGCAGGTCAAGGCATTCCTCGCGGGAGCGCGCTCTGCCATTGTGGAGGCACGACGCCGCGCGCTTTCTGTGGATGACTTGGATCGACGTGTCAGCCTGTTGCCCAACCCCTTCGGCACCATACTGCCCAGCGAGCGCGAGCCATCTCTCATCCAAGACATCCTGTCGGACCTCCACGAGGCTTCGCAAGCTCACCAAGCAACAGCAAGCGATCTCGCTGAAAACATCACGCTGCCTGCAGGCGAATGGAGAGCGCACACGGCTCTCTTTGGCGAGCAAAGCCTGTGGTGGATATCTCCCACCCATCGCCTGGAATCCCAGGAACTGGTGCATCACGGCAAGGCCGACCGCTGGCTCTTCGCTCAATTGTTCTCCAAACATTGACGGAACCCGCCTTCCCTGGATCAAGGCCCCTTCACCATGACAAACCTCGACGAACTCCTGAACGAAGCTCCCTCCGCGCCTCCGTGCGGCCCCGAGATGACCTATGCGGCGGAATTTCTGGCATTGGAGCAATTGGCCCGCGGAAAGGTCGAGCAGCAGTACGGCGACACCATCATTCCCGCCGAAGATCCCGACTGGCAATCTGTGGAAAGCAATGCCTTGCAACTGCTGGTGCAGAGCAAGGACATGCGAATCGCCGGACTGCTGTGCAGATCCTGGACAAACACCGAAGGGCTCATCGGTCTGGCCCGCGGATTGGAGTTAATGGGAGCCCTCCTGGCAAAGTACTGGGGCGACATTCACCCACTGCCTGAAGACGGCGACTATTTCATGCGCATGAACGCCGTTGCCATGCTCAACGACGTGACCGGGCTGCTGCGCGAGTTGAGGCAAACGGAGTTCCTCGCCTCCAATTTTGGTCACTTCACAGTACGCGACGCAGAAGTGCTGGCGCGCGGACAGCGTGCGGAATCCAATGCACAGCTCACCATGGACCAACTGCGGCTGGGCATGGCTAACGCCGTGGAACAAGGGCACGCCCTGCTTGTCGCGGTCCCCCGAGCGAAAGAGGCGCTAGAACAGCTAGTGCGGTTGTGCGACGACAAGCTGCCCCACCACCAGCGGCCCGACATGGGCAACATTCAATCATTGGTAGCGCTGCTCCACAGCCTTCTGCCCAAGTCAGAACAAGCCGTTGCCGTTTCCAAAGGACTAGGCGACGGACCAGATGTAGTTGTCACCGCCGTGCCAGCCGTCGGCCAGGAGATCAAGACCCGGGAGGATGCGATCAGACAGTTGGTCAAGATCGCCGAGTTCCTCGAATCCACCGAGCCCACCAACCCCGCCTCGCTCCTGATTCGCCGATCCGCAAAACTGRTGGGCATGAGCTTCATCGACCTCCTTCGCGAGCTCGCACCACAAAGCCTTCAGCAGATCGAGTTAATCACAGGAGTCCAGCCTGAACAGACCTCTTGAACTACGAACTGTAACAGTCGCTACGCAGGCAGATCGGATACTGAAATACAGAAACAGTAGCCCCGTTCAACGCATACAGGCTCCACGAAATTGTGGACTTTCCCACCTCCCAGTGGAGATTCTTCGAAGCATGCGCGTCATGGTCACCCCAAGGGCTGTGTGCGACAAAAAGACCGTCCAGGAACGACTCGTTTCAGCCACGACAAACCGTAGCGAATTCACACAACTTTGTAAGCATTTGAACCGGCAACCACGAGGTCTCGGCCAAAGGTTGATCGAACCAGACAACTTGAGAGAGAGAGGTAAACATGTCAATCACCAAAGTGGGAAAAAGCGGGCAGAAGTTCATCGCACGAAACCGGGCGCCACGCGTGCAAATTGAGTACGACGTGGAAATCTATGGGTCGGAGAAAAAGGTGCACATTCCCTTTGTCATGGGCGTGATGGCCGACCTGTCCGGAAAGCCGCTTGAAAACTTACCGGAAATCGCCGATCGCAAATTCCTGGATATCGACATCGACAACTTCGATGCCCGCATGAAATCCATCAAGCCTCGCGCTTCCTTCCTGGTGCCCAACACACTCACTGGTGAAGGCTATTTGAGCGTGGATCTGACGTTTGAAAGCATGGATGACTTCTCGCCTGCCGCGGTGGCCCGCAACATCGGCCCACTCAACACACTGCTGGAGGCTCGCACCCAACTCCATAACCTGCTTTCGTACATGGACGGTAAGCAGGGAGCAGAAGAGCTGATCCGCAAGGTACTCCAGGACCCTGCACTGCTCAAGTCACTGGCTGCGAGTGCCAAGCCCGCCGCAGAAGCCGCTGAGACGCCAGCTCAAAACGACGCCGCCTGAGACATCCCTGCCAACGGAGATCACCCATGAGTGCAGTAGTAGCCACCACAGAATCAACCACCGCCCAGTCGCTAGAAGGCCACGACTTTGCGGCCTTGCTGAACAAAGAATTCAAGCCCAAAACCGACCAAGCACGCGACGCAGTAGAAGCTGCCGTACAGACGCTTGCACAGCAGGYGCTCGCATCGGTAGCCACCATCTCCAACGATGCGTACCAGACCGTGCAAGCCATCATTGCAGAGATCGACCGAAAGTTGTCCGAACAAGTCAACCTCGTGATTCACCATGCGGAGTTCCAGAAGCTTGAAGGCGCCTGGCGCGGCCTACAGCATCTGGTGACCAACACCGAGGTGGACGAGATGCTCAAGATCCGCGTGATGAACATCTCCAAAAAGGAGCTTCATCGCAACATGCGACGCTACAAGGGCGTGGGCTGGGATCAGAGCCCCATCTTCAAGAAGGTTTACGAGGAGGAGTACGGCCAGTTCGGCGGAGAGCCCTTTGGATGTCTGGTGGGCGACTACCACTTCGACCASAGCCCGCCGGATGTCGAACTGCTGGGGGAAATGGCCAAGGTGGCGGCAGCAGCCCACTGTCCCTTTATCTCCGGCGCATCTCCCGCGCTGATGCAGATGGACTCATGGCAGGAACTGGCCAACCCTCGCGACCTGACCAAGATATTCACCAACACCGAGTACGCCGCTTGGCGCAGCCTGCGCGAGTCCGATGACTCCAAGTACATCGGCCTCGCCATGCCACGCTTCCTGGCCCGCCTTCCCTACGGCGCCAAGACCAATCCGGTGGACGAGTTCGACTTTGAAGAAGAAACTGCCAGCGGCAACCACAGCAAGTACTGCTGGGCGAATTCGGCGTATGCCATGGCGGTAAACATCAACCGCTCTTTCAAATACTACGGCTGGTGTACATCCATCCGCGGCGTGGAATCCGGCGGCGCAGTGGAGAACCTGCCCGCACACACATTTCCCACAGACGATGGTGGCGTGGACATGAAGTGCCCCACCGAAATCGCAATCAGCGACCGCCGGGAGGCGGAGCTTGCCAAGAACGGCTTCATGCCGTTGGTACACCGCAAGAACTCGGACGTTGCAGCCTTCATTGGTGCGCAGTCGCTGAACAAACCCGCCGAATACTACGACGCCGACGCCACGGCGAACGCCAACCTCTCGGCACGGCTGCCTTACATGTTTGCGTGCTGCCGCTTCGCGCACTACCTCAAGTGCATCGTGCGCGACAAGATCGGYTCGTTCMRSGAGCGCRRSGACATGGAGCGCTGGCTCAACGACTGGATCATGAACTACGTCGATGGGGATCCTTCCAACTCTTCCCAGGAGACCAAGGCACGAAAGCCCCTGGCCGCAGCTGAGGTTGAGGTGAATGAAGTGGAAGGCAATCCGGGGTACTACACCTCCAAGTTCTTCCTGCGCCCKCACTACCAGCTCGAAGGSCTSACGGTRTCGCTGCGACTTGTGTCCAAACTGCCTTCTGTCAAAGAAGCAGGCAACTGACCGGCAGCGGTCCTGCCAGGAAGAAGGCACACGCTAACAAAAGCTAGCGTGACTCCATCGCTGTTTTCGCGACCTGGCGCCTCACCCAACTTCCGCTGATTGACCTGCCGTCGTTTGCAGGCAGGCAGGTACTTTTCACGAATTTGAGTCCAAGCGCACCGCTACTCGGAAGGGCCGCAGTGCATGCCCCACCTTCGTCGGATGACCGACATCGCAATCGATCATCCGTCAAGGCGATTTAGCACGCCGGCACCCAAAATGATCAACATCAGCTTTCAACGTGACTGCCATTCTCTTTGACTCCCAAAGCCCGTTGGACCTTCAACTCCATCGCGTCAAAGACGCGATCCGGGCTGAGCCCTCCAAGGCCTCGCTGCGCACTTTCTATTTCCAGTTGCTAGCGGTACTTGGCGACTGGGACAAGGCGCTGGCGCAGTTGCAGGTATGTGCGCAGCTGGATCCCAAGGCCATTCCGATGGCACATGCCTATCGGGAAGCCATGCGCTGCGAATTGCTGCGCACCGAGGTGTTTGAGGGGCGTCGCACCCCTTACATCCTGGGGGAACCGCCTGCATGGCTGAGTTACATGGTGGACGCCCTCAAAGCAGAGTCAGAAGGGACTCCCAATGCTGCGCTGCAATTGCGATCCCTTGCCTTGGACATGGCACCGGCTCGCTCCGGAAAGCTCAATGGCGAACCGTTCGAATGGCTGAGCGATTCCGACTCGAGGCTGGGGCCAGTGCTGGAGTTTCACACCAACGGCTGCTACTACTGGGTTCCCTTCTCAGCGGTGCATAGCATCGCCATGGAAAAACCCGCAGAGCTGGTGCTGGTCAACGACAGCACGCTAAAAGGCCTGGTACCCACGCGCTATCCGCTGCAGGCTCACGATGACGACGGCCTGAGGCTGGCACGACGCACGGAATGGGCAGAGATCGGTGACGAGCATGTGGCAGGCCGGGGGCAACGAATGTGGGTCTCTGACCAGGGAGACCACGCATTGCTCGATGTGCGCACTATCTCCTTCCTGGATTGACGTATTCCTGTCATGCAGTCCAGAAGACTGAGCGGTTTTGGAACCGAAAAGGATCGCCTGCAGCCGGCTCTGCTGGATCGCCTGACCGACCATGAGCCCACCCAACGGACGGAGCAGGCCGATGCTGTGTATGTCACCGAGTCGCGCCTGCGCGGCGCGTTGCTGCGCGATCTTGGCTGGCTACTCAACGCAAGCAATGCTTCGGGACACATCGACTTTTCCGGACTTGCGCATGCTGAAAGATCCACCCTGAACTATGGGATGAATCCCCTGGCGGGCAAGCTGCTTTCCGATCTGGACTGGAAAGACGTCGAAGCCAATGTGAGCCGCGCGATCCTGGCGTTTGAGCCCCGGGTCCTGCCCGACTCACTGACGGTGACTCTCCTGCCGTCGTTCGATTCACTCAACCACCACAACACTTTGCAATTCGAAATCCGATGCCAGTTCTGGTCCATGCCCTACCCTCTGGAGCTGCTGCTCAAGACGAGCCTGGACCTAGAAACCGGTCAAGTGGTGTTGTCGGACCTTAGAAGCTGACACCGAGGACACACCGATGAACCCGCGTCTGGTGGAGTACTACAACCGAGAGCTGGCCTACCTGCGTGAGCTGGGGGCCGAGTTTGCTGCCGCATTTCCAAAAGTGGCCGGCCGGCTCGCGCTGCGAGACCTGGATGTGGCAGACCCGTACGTTGAACGTCTCCTGGAGGGGTTCAGCTTCCTGACCGCGCGGGTGCAGATGAAGATGGACGCCGAGTTCCCACGGCTTTCACAACGCATCCTCGAGATGGTGTGCCCYCACTATCTGGCCCCCACCCCCGCCATGGTGGTCGTCCAGATGTCTCCCAGCGATACCGAGGGCAACGTGGCAGACGGCTATTGCCTGCCCGCTGGCAGCATGCTGCGCTCACGCAAGACCCATGATGACCAAGTACCGTGCGATTTTCGTACTGGGCACGACGTCACTCTATGGCCTATTGCACTGTCCCGCACAGTTCTGGGTGGCCCTCCACTGGACCTCCCCCTCTCCCGCTTCGGATTGCAGCATGAGCCGGCAGGGCATTTGCGCCTGGAAATCGAAACCCAGGGGGCTACCGACTTCGCGCAACTGCCGATGGATCGGCTGGATATGTACATCCACGCATCTGACGCTGTGGCGTCTCATCTGCAGGAGCTGTTGCACGAATCTCTCCTCGGCATCGTGGTGCACGATGCACAAGACCCGACCCGGGTGCACGGATACCTCTCAGCCCACGCCCTTCGTGCCGAAGGGTATGAACAGAGTCAGTCCTTGCTGCCTTATTCGCACCGGGCGTTTCAGGGGCACCGGCTGCTGCATGAGTATTTCGCCTTTCCGCCGCGCTTCCGGTTTTTCTCCATCCAAGGTCTGGCGAGTTCGCTACAGGTGATCCCTGGGAGGCGTCTGGCCATGACGCTGCTGCTACGCAAGGCAGCCCCAGACCTCGAACCGGTGGTGGATAGACAAAATTTCCTGTTGCACTGCACACCCGCGATCAACCTGTTTGAGCGCATGGCGGACCGCATCCACGTGTCGGCCGGTGTCAACGAGTACCACGTGGTGATGGAACGCACCCGCCCACGCGACTTCGAGGTGTACAACGTGCTCAGCGTCACCGGCCACCAGGAGGGCCAGGTGAACGACCGGGAGTTCGTTCCCTTGTATGCCTCCGTGCACGGCATACGCTCAGACGACCAAGCGTACTTCGCTGTACGGAGGGAGCCCCGGCTGTTTTCGGAGCACGCCGTTCGTTTCGGGCCCCGGACCCAATACCTGGGCAGCGAAGTTTTCCTGTCGCTGGTGGACCAACGAGCAGCCCCTTTTTCAGACGATCTCAAGCAGCTTTCGGTACGCACCCTGTGCACAAACCGCGATCTGCCTCTGCTGATGCCGATCAATCAAGCCGGGGGGGATTTCATCACCCTCGACTCGGCGCCCATCGGCGCCATACGCACCGTCGCTGGACCATCGCGACCCATGGGCAGCGTGTCAGAGAACGAGATCACCTGGAGATTGATCTCGCATCTGTCGCTGAACTACCTCGCGATGACCGACCTCTCGGAGCAGGAAGGCGCAGCCACGCTTCGCGAACTGATGAACCTCTATCTCGCCTTGGGCAACCATGCCCTCACCGGCCAAGTTGCCGGGCTGAAGGAAGTCAGTATTCAACCCATCACCAGACGCCTTGCTCAACACAGCCAGCTGATATACGGCCGGGGAGTGGGGATCACACTCACGGTCGATGAATCTTCGTTCGCTGGCGTGAGCGCATGGCCGCTAGCCTGTGTGCTTGAGCGCTTTTTCGCGCGCCATGTGGGTGTCAACAGCTTCACAGAACTGTCTTTGCACTCGCGGCAACGAGGGCCACTCGCCAAGTGGGACGCTCGCCCAGGCCAGAGGCCGAATACATGACCGGCGCAGCATCTCCAACCGGGGAAGACCCGTTGCAGCGGCATGATGGCAGCGCCGACCTGTGGCAACGACTGCGCAGCGATCCACACGCCTTCGATCTGTTCTTCGCGTTGCGATGGCTGCAGGCTCGCCATCCGGACCTACCGGTTTTGGGCCGCGCTGCGCGCCCGCAAGCCGAGCCGATCCGCCTGGGACAGGACCCTTCTCTCGCCTTCGCCCCGGCCACCATCGCGGAGGTGCTGCCAGCCGTTGCAGGCCAGCCGGAGCGGTTGATGGTCTGGAACTTCGGCCTGTATGGTCCCAATGGCCCGCTGCCTACCCACCTGACGGAGTACGTCCGCGAGAGACAGCGCCAATACGACGACCCGACGCTGGCCCGGTTCTCCGACATCTTCCACCACAGGCTGCTGCTGCTGTTCTTTCGTGCATGGGCCGATGCCCAGCCCACAGTATCCCTGGACCGGCCCGGTGACGGGATGTTCGGGCGCCACCTGGCCAGCATCATTGGCATCGGTGAACCATCAGCACGACGCCGCGATGCGGTGGACGACCACGCCAAGCTTCACATGGCCGGGCACCTCACGCGCATCACCCGCAATCCGGAGGGCCTGCAGCGTGCCATCGCCAGCTACTTTGGAGTGCCCGTCGCTCTGAACGAATACTGCTTGCATTACTTGGAGCTCGAACCCTCGCAGCAAACCCGTCTCTCGCGGCATCCCTGCAACTCTCAGTTGGGGGTCGATACGGTGGTGGGATCCAGGGTTCCGGATGCGCAAAGCAAGTTCCGGCTTCGCATTGGCCCCATGACACTGGCGCAGTACGAGCGCTTTCTTCCGGGCCATCCAGATTTCCAGGCACTCGTGGACTGGGTGAGGAACTACCTTGGTATCGAGTACGCCTGGGATTTCGAGCTCGTGCTACAGCGTGAGGAAGTCCCCGGCACGCGTCTGGGAGGCGGAACCCGCCTGGGCTGGACCAGTTGGATGCTCGACGGCCCTGCGGCCTCTGATGCGGATGATTTCCGTCTGGACCCGGAAAGCTGGTTGCATTCGCGCAGCCAGCAGGTCAGAGCGCGCGCGACCATGCCTCCGGGCGCATGACAAACCCTCGTTGTTAACTCTCCCAGAAATTCTCATCAACGCCCTGCCCCGATACCATGTCTGAGATCAGTCGCCTTGCCCTGTTCGGAAAACTCAACCCGCTGCTTTTCAAATCGCTGGAGGGCGCTACGGTGTTCTGCAAGCTGCGGGGCAACCCCTATGTCGAACTGGTCCACTGGCTGCACCAGTTGCTGCAGGAGAACGACTCCGACCTGATGAGGCTGTGTCGCCACTTCGAGATCGATGCAGAGCAACTTGCTGCCGACGTGCTGCGTAGTCTGGACCGGCTACCACGGGGAGCCACGTCGATCTCCGACTTCTCGGACCAGATCGAGATATCCATCGAGCGAGGCTGGGTCTACGCCACGCTGATGTTCAACGAGTCGCAGATTCGCAGCGCCTACTGGCTCTCCGGCATGCTGCGCACTCGGACGCTGGCCAATGAGCTGCGATCAATTTCCAAGGAGTTCGAGAAGCTCGGAGAGCCTTCGCTGAGCGACGCATTCCCCAAGCTGCTGCCGTTGTCGCCAGAAGCCCAACTAAAGGCCGCCGACGGTTCAGGTCTCCAGGGAGCTCCGGGCGAGGCCAGCAGTGCGACGTCGCCGCTCGGTACGCGCAAGCAGGACGCCTTGCAACGCTACACCATTGACCTGACCGAGCGAGCGCGCCTAGGTGAGCTCGATCCGGTGACAGGCCGCGACGAAGAAGTGCGCCAGATGATCGACATCCTCATGCGCCGTCGGCAGAACAACCCCATCCTGGTGGGAGAAGCCGGTGTCGGCAAGACCGCCGTGGTGGAAGGCCTGGCGTTGCGCATTGCCACGGACGACGTTCCACCGCCGCTGCGCGGCGTCCAGCTGCGCACCATGGACGTCGGCCTGCTGCAGGCSGGCGCCAGCATGAAGGGCGAGTTCGAGAGCCGGCTTCGCACGCTGCTGGACGAAGTGCAGGCCAGCACCACCCCGATCGTGCTGTTCATCGACGAAGTGCACACCCTGATCGGCGCGGGCGGCCAGGCCGGCACTGGCGACGCTGCCAACCTGCTCAAGCCAGCATTGGCCCGTGGCGTGCTGCGCACSATYGGCGCCACCACCTGGGCMGAGTACAAGAAGTACATCGAGAAAGACCCGGCGCTGACACGCCGCTTCCAGCTGGTACACATCCACGAGCCCGACGAACCCAAAGCCGTGCACATGCTGCGCGGCGTGGCCGCCAAGCTGGAAGCGCATCACAAGGTTCGGATCGCTGACGAGGCAGTGGTGGCGGCGGTGAGCCTGTCGCACCGCTACATTCCCGCRCGCCAGYTGCCMGACAAGGCCGTGAGCCTGATGGACACCGCATGCTCTCGCGTTGCCATGGCCCTGACGGCAACCCCAGCACGCCTGGAGGCCGTGATCCGCCAACAGGATGCGCTCCAGGTGGAGCTGGAGGTGGTGCAGCGCGAGGCCGACCTGGGCATCGCCGATCCAGGGCGCATGACCGAGCTGGCCGCAGCGCTGGAGCGCTTGCGGGTGGAGAAAGCCACGCTGACCGAACGACTGGCCCGCGAGAATGACCTCGCGCAACGTATCGTCCAGGCAGAAGCAACACTCCTGGCTGCACGGCTTACACGCACGCCGGACGCTGCTGCCAGCGTCGATGCTGCTGCTGCCTCCGCTGAAGCGATGACATCAGCCGCACCAGCCGTCTCGCCAGAGGAGCTGGACGCGATGCGCAAGGAACTGCGAACCCTACAGGGCGACGATCCCCTGTTGCACCCGGTGGTGGATGCGGGCGTTGTGGCCGCCGTCGTGGCCGAATGGACAGGCATTCCCGTGGGCCGCATGGTGCGCGATGAAGTGAAGTCGGTGCTGACGCTGACACATACGCTAGAAAAGCGCGTGATCGGCCAGCGCCACGGGCTGGAGGCCATCACGCGCCGCATACAGACAGCGCGCGCGCAGTTGGACAACCCCAGCAAACCCATTGGAGTGTTCCTGCTGGCAGGCCCCTCGGGGGTGGGAAAGACCGAAACCGCCCTTTCCCTGGCCGAGGCGCTGTACGGCGGTGAACAGAATCTCATCACCATCAACATGAGCGAGTTCCAGGAAGCGCACACCGTCTCCACACTCAAGGGCGCGCCACCGGGCTACGTGGGGTATGGCGAAGGTGGCGTTCTGACTGAAGCGGTGCGCCGCAGACCGTACAGCGTGGTATTGCTCGACGAGATCGAGAAGGCGCACCCGGACGTGCACGAGATGTTCTTCCAAGTGTTCGACAAGGGCTGGATGGAAGACGGCGAGGGCCGCTATATCGACTTCAAGAACACAGTGATCATCCTGACGTCGAATGTGGGATCGGAGCTGATCGCAGGCCTTTGCAACGACCCCGACCTCATCCCGTCGCCGGAGGCCCTGGCCCAGGCAATCCGCCAGCCGCTGCTCGACAAGTTCCCGGCCGCGCTGCTTGGTCGCCTCACGGTGGTGCCGTACTACCCGATTTCCGAAGCGATGCTTGAGCAGATCATTGGCCTGCAAATGCGCCGCATCCAGACACGCATCCAGGTCAACCATGGCGCGCAGTTCGATTTCGACGACAGCGCCGTGCGGCTGATCAGAGAGCGCTGCAGCGAAGTGGAGTCTGGGGCCCGCATGATCGACGCGATCCTGACCCAGAACCTCCTGCCACGCATGGCCATAGAGTTCCTGCAAGCTTCGGTGGATACAAAGATCATCAGCCGCATCAACGTGAGCGCCGCTGATAACGACTTTGTGATCCGCTACGTCTAGGCCCACAAGCACCCCCTTCGACGCACCGCCACCATGCCCAACGCACACTTGCTCCGCAACCTGCTTACCCACTCCTGCGCCGCAGAACACCGGGCAGGTACTGTGCCAAACACGGCCGCCTTGACCGCCTTGGTCGTCTTGGCAGCCTTCGCAATACCGGCGCACTCAGGTCTGCTCGATGGCCTGGGCCGGGCCGGCGAAGCCATCAGCCGTAGCGAAGGCGCTGTGTCCGCCGGGCAGCAGGTCATGTCGACGGGCCGGCAGGCCATGGACGCGGGCCGCCAGACCTGGGACGGCCGCAACGTCATCCCCTTCCAGCCGCCCTCCGGGGCCGCCGTGATGGCGCGCGACGAAGGCGGCCCGGTGCGGCTCATTGCCGCCCTCGAACGCGGCGCGGGCGACCCCGTCGCTGCGGGGAGCACGCTAGTGGCGCTGCTCGACCAGGGCGCGTACTTCGTGCAGCGCCAGACTGCGCATGTAACAACACCTCAGGACCAGTTGCTGGCCACTCCCCGCGCAGACAGCTCTGCGGTGTCCATCGACCTGCCGCAGACTCCACCGGGGACCCTCTTCGACCTGGCTTCGGGCAGAGTACGAGCTTCAGGCGCTGGCGTGAAGATATTTGCACTGTCTGTGCACACCAGCCTGCCACGCCGGGCTGGCCGCCGCGCGCTGGATGCGATAGAGCAGCACGCCATGCTCACCACCAGTTCAGTGCAGATGGAATGGCCACTGCAGCCCGACCTGGCAATGGAAGCGGTGGGTGGCAAGTTGCTGGTGTGGGCCAGCGAGTCAGGCGCAGCGTTTCCGGCGGGCTTCGGTGCGGACGGCCGCCTCTTCACGCCCGACGACCCCATGGTGCGGCTGCCACGCGGCTACACCGTCGTGACCTTGGACAGCCGCGGTTTCAGCTTCGACCGCAGCCGCGAGATCGCGCTGGCTCAATATGGGGTGCAGTCCACGGCCGACATCGACCTGACCCGGCTGTCGCCCGGCGACGCTTTCAAGGCATTCACCAGTGTGATGCATGAACGCTACCCGTTCCGCGGCGCGCAGCCCATGGACTGGGCGCGGCTGCAGGCCGAGCTGGCGGACAAGGTGCGGCAGGCCGGTGACCAGCGGGAGCGGCAAGCCATGGCGCAAATCTACGCCGACATTGGCACACGCCTGCAGGACGGCCTGTTCCGCGTCGAACTGCGCGGTGCAGGTGGTCCCCAGGGTCTCACGGCAGGACTCGATGTGGGCCTGGCCGGCCAGTGGCTGCCGCGCGGCATCACGCCCCTGCCGATGCAGGGCGTGTGGTGGCTGCCTGATGGCCGGGCCCTGGTAGGCAGCGTCGCTCCACGCTCGGCAGCGGAACTGGCCGGGCTGCGCCCGGGCGCTGAGATTGTGGAAGTCAATGGCGAAAGCATCGGGCGCTATGTGGGCCGCGCCGTACGCTACTCCAACCGCCCCACTGAAGTCGGGCGCCGCCACGATGCCCTCAAGCTGATGGCCTACGATCGGGAAGCCATGGTGCTGAAGGTGCGCCAGGACGGCAAGGAGCAAACCTTCGATCTGCGCCAGCGCGTGGCGGAACGGCCTCAGGCGGCAGGATCAGCCCCCAACAACGAATCGCTGTCAGCGTTCCAGTTGCGCAGTCAATCGGGCCGGCAGTACGGCTACATCGCGCTGAATTCRTTCGCCGACGGCGGAGGCAACCTGGACCAGTGGGAACGCAGCCTTGCAGCCGCCACCCAGGCACGGCTCAGCGGCCTGGTGCTGGACCTTCGGGGCGCCAACCATGGTGCCTATCAGTTGGTTCCCCACTACGCAGCGTCTTTCTTCTCTTACGACCGACCACTGAGGCTGCAGGGCTACGCGCAGCGCCAGGTGGACGCCACCGCCAAGGTGTGGCGCACTCGCGGCAGCCTGGGCCTACCTCCACAGCTGCCGCTGTTCACACAAGGCGGCGCTTACTACGGCGCCCCCTTGGTGCTGCTGACGGGACCGGAGTGCACGGGCCCGTGCGAGATGTTCGCAGCCTGGTTGCAAAAAGCCGGTCGGGCCCAGGTCATCGGGACGGAGCCCACGCCGGGCGCTGTAGGCATGACGACGCGCGTGCTGCTGCCCGGAGACGTGATCGTTCACGCGCCCACGGTGGCAGAACTGGGCGCCAAAGGCGACCACTATGTCTTTGGCAAAGGCGTTGAGCCCGATCTGCGCCTGGCGGCGGACGCAGGCTTCGTCCAACGCGTCATGACCGGTGGCGACCCTGTGCTGGATGCCGCCGTGCAGTGGCTGGACGGTAGGCCCCTGGCACGCTAACAGCAGCGTCATGCGCTCATGTGCCCAAAAAGCAAGCAACCCCTGCTGCAGTGACACAGGCAGGCGAAAATAGCGCATGCCCATCATCCCCGACTTCATCGCCCCCACCCGCCACACCGACCCGGCCGACGCCCTGGCCCAGGTGCAGCGCATATACCAGCAACAAATTGGCCACCTGCGCGACGCCATGCAGCGTTTTGTGGCGGGCGAGACGCCCGAGGGCCCGGTGCGCGCTTTCTACCCGTTTGTGCGGGTGCACACCACCACCGTGGCGCGGGCCGACACCAAGCTGGCCTATGGCTTTGTGGAAGGCCCCGGGCGGTATGAGACCACCCTCACCCGGCCCGACCTGTTTGCCAACTACTACGCCGAGCAGTTCCGCCTGCTGCGCGCCAGCCACAACGTGGAGCTGGAAGTGGGCACCAGCACCCACCCGATTCCCATCCATTTCTCATTTGCGGAGCACGACCACATCGAGGGCACGCTGACCCAGGCCCGCCGCATGCTGATGCGCGACGTGTTCGACCTGCCCGACCTGGCCGCCATGGACGATGGCATCGCCAACGGCACCTGGCAGGCCGCGCCCGGCGAGGCGCAGCCGCTGTCGCTGTTCACCGCGCCGCGCGTGGACTATTCGCTGCACCGCCTGCGCCATTACACAGGCACAGCGCCCGAGTGGTTCCAGAACTTCGTGCTGTTCACCAATTACCAGTTCTACATCGACGAATTCGTGCGCCTGGGCCACGCCGAGATGGCCAAGCCCGACAGCGAATACATCGCCTTCATCGAACCCGGCAACGTGGTCACACGCCGTGTGGGCCTGAGCGCCGAGGCTGGCGACGACCTGGGCGCCGCGCCGCCCCGCCTGCCGCAGATGCCCGCCTACCACCTGGTGCGCAAGGACGCGAGCGGCATCACCATGGTCAACATCGGCGTGGGCCCGGCCAACGCCAAGACCATCACCGACCACATCGCTGTGCTGCGCCCCCATGCCTGGATGATGCTGGGCCACTGTGCGGGCCTGCGCAACAGCCAGCAACTGGGCGACTATGTGCTGGCCCACGCCTACGTGCGCGAGGACCATGTGCTGGACGAAGACCTGCCGCTGTGGGTGCCCATCCCGGCGCTGGCCGAAATCCAGCTGGCGCTGCAGCAGGCCGTGGCCGATGTCACGCAGATCAGCGGCGCAGACCTGAAGCGCGTGATGCGCACCGGCACCGTGGCCAGCACCGACAACCGCAACTGGGAGTTGCTGCCCGACAACACGCCGCAGCGCCGCTTCAGCCAGAGCCGCGCCGTGGCGCTGGACATGGAAAGCGCCACCATCGCCGCCAACGGCTTCCGCTTCCGCGTGCCCTATGGCACCTTGCTGTGTGTAAGCGACAAACCCCTGCATGGCGAGATCAAGCTGCCCGGCATGGCCAACCACTTCTACCGCGAGCGGGTGGACCAGCACCTGCGCATCGGCATGCGCGCCATCGAGATCCTGCGCAACGGCGGCGTGGACCGCCTGCACAGCCGCAAGCTGCGCAGCTTTGCCGAGGTCGCATTTCAGTAAACGACAGGCCCGAGGCCGCTGCGCATGCCACTGGATTTCCTCACCCTCATGACGGTCATGGCGGCCAACCTGTTCATGATCTCGGCCGCACTGCCGCTGATCATGGGCCGGGACGTGAGCCGCGCGGCCCGCAACATGCAGGCCAGCATGCTGCTGCAGGCGGTGGCCTGGGCGGCCATCATCGCCTCGGCCACCCTGTGGGACCAAGCCCTCTCCACCCTGTCGATTGCCTGCAACGCGGCCGCGCAGTGGATGCTGTACCGGGCGCTGGAGGAATGGCTGGGCCCCCGCCCCTTGCGCCGCGTGCTGCTGGTGTTGGTGATTGCCGCCCCGCTGGGCTACACCCTGGGTTTTGGGCACTACGCCTGGCGCGTGGGCTGGGCCAACTTTTTGATGGCCACTATTTTGTGCATTGTTGCGCGCGCCACCCTGGCGCCCGTGGTGGAGGCCAACCTGCGCTGGCGCAGCCTGCTGATGGGCTGCCTGCTGACGTCGGCCGCGTTCACGTTGGCGCGGGGCATGCTGGGCGCCTTCACCGACCAGTACCCCAGCTTTCGCACTCCCCATCCTGTCAACCTCGCTGCCGCCGTGGCCACCAACGTGAGCCTGGTGCTCGGCACGGTCGCCCTGCTGGTGGCCTGGCGGTCGGAGGCTGAACACAAGCTGCGCACGCTGGCGATGACCGACGGCCTCACCGGCGTGCTCAACCGGCGCGGCTTCACCACCCAAGGCAGCAGCCTGCTGGCCCACGCCGCACGCCACCAGTTGCCCATGACGGCAATGATGCTGGACCTGGACCACTTCAAGCAGGTCAACGACACCCATGGCCACGAGGCCGGGGACCGCGCCCTGCAACTGTTTGCCCGACTGCTGGGCGACACCTGCCGCAGCGGCGACCTGGTTGGCCGCCTGGGTGGCGAGGAGTTTGGTGTGCTGCTGTTGCACAACAGCGAGCCCGCCGGACTGGCCCTGGACCGGCGACTGCGCAGGCGCCTGCATGCAGCCAGTGTGGCCGAGCTGGGCTTTGCGCTGGACTACAGCGCCGGGATGGCCGTCCTGCAGCCCGGTGAGGCCGCCCTGGCGGAACTGATGGCCCGTGCCGATGGCGCCCTCTATGCAGCCAAGACGGCGGGCCGTGGGCGGCTGGTCGCAGCGGACTGAGCCAATTGATCCTCTTTTGATAGCAATCAGTGCACTATCCACCTGCGCTAAGTGTTGATTTTTGCCACAACGACTGCGCGCAACACCGGGTATGCCCACGTCGCACACAATCTCTCCATGACCGCACTTTTTGAAGCTCTGCACCTGCGCAAACGTTATGGCGAGACCACGGTGGTGGACGACGTGTCCTTCGCGATTGCTCCCGGCGAATGCCTGGGCGTCATCGGCCCCAACGGTGCTGGAAAGACCACCACCATTCGCATGTGCCTGGGCCTGGCGTCACCGGATGGCGGCGAAGTGCATTTCACCTCCAAGCCCGGCACCGCACCGCTGCACATGCCACGCGATGCGCTGGCCATCAAGGCGCAGCTGGGTGTGGTCACGCAGTTCGACACCCTCGACCCGGACTTCACCTGCGCCGAGAACCTGCGCGTATTCGGCCGCTACTTTGGGCTGAAGGGCCCGGTGATGGACGAGCGTGTACCCCAGTTGCTGGAGTTCGCAGCCCTCACCCACAAGGCCGACGCCAAGCCGGGCGAGCTGTCGGGCGGCATGAAGCGGCGCCTGTCGCTGGCGCGCGCGCTGGTCAACAACCCGCGCCTGCTGCTGCTGGACGAGCCCACCACAGGCCTGGACCCGCAAGCCCGCCACCTGATGTGGGAGCGCCTGCAACTGCTGCTGCAGCAAGGCAAGTCCATCCTGCTGACCACCCACTTCATGGACGAGGCCGAGCGCCTGTGCTCGCGCCTGCTGGTGCTGGACCACGGCCGCAAGATTGCGGAAGGCCGCCCGCGCGAGCTGATCGCCCAGCACCTGGAGCCGGATGTGGTGGAGGTGTTCGGCGTGGGGGCCGTCCAGATGGCCGAAGACGCCGCGCTGCGTGCCCTGGCCGCGCGCGTGGAGATCAGCGGCGAGACGGTGTTTTTCTACACCCAGAACGCGCAGCCGCTGCTGCAGGCGCTGGGGCAGCATGGCCACCTGCGCACGCTGCACCGGCCTGCGAATCTGGAGGATTTGTTCCTCAAGCTCACGGGGCGGCAGATCCGGGAGTGAGGCCGGCGGGAGGGCCCGCCATCCGGCCCTGCCACCAGTTTTCAAGGTCTTGTGGCGCGCAAGGCTGGGAAAAGAGGTAACCCTGCAGTTCGTCGCAGCCCAGCCGGGCCAGCCACTGTGCCTGGTGCTCGGTTTCCACGCCCTCGGCCACCGTGCGCAGGCCCAACTTTTGCGCCAGGGCCACGATGGCGTCCACCAGTGCTTCGCCCCGGTCATTGCTCCCCAGGTCGTTGACGAAAGAGCGGTCGATCTTGAGCTTGCGCACCGGAAACCGCTTGAGCTGGCTCAGTGACGAATAGCCGGTGCCGAAGTCGTCGATGGCCAGCTGCACGCCCAGCGCGGTGAGGCGCTGCATGGTCTGCAGGGCCTCCTCCACGGGCTCCATGATCGAGCTTTCAGTGATCTCCAATTGCAGCAACCGGGGTGGGCACCTGGTGCTTTGCAAGGCGCGGGCCACCACCTGGTCCAGCTCGGGCTCCTGGAACTGACGAGCCGAGAGATTCACCGCCACCGGGATCTCCCCCCAACCGGCATCCAGCCACCGGCGTGCCTGCGCGCAGGCCTCGTTCAGCACCCATTCGCCCAGGGGCACGATCAGCCCCGTTTCTTCCGCAATACCGATGAACTGCAGCGGAGACACCAGCCCACGCTCCGGGTCCGCCCACCGCACCAGCGCCTCCACCGACGACACGCGCCCCGTCCGCGCATCCATGATGGGCTGATAGTGCAGGCGCAGCCCGTCGTGCTCGATGGCATGGCGCAGGCCCGCCTCCACCCGCAGGCGCTCCGTCAACACCTCCGTCATGTGCGGGCTGAAGAAGGCCAGCCGGTTCCCACCCAGGTCCTTGGCGTCGTACATGGCCACATCTGCATTGCGCAGCAGGAGATCCCCGGAGTCCCCATCCTGCGGGAAGACCGCAATCCCCAGGCTGGTGCCCAGCAACCAGCTGGATGTGCCGGTCTCCACAGGCAGGGTCAGCGCCCGCACAATGCGCCGCGCCATGGGCTCCACCACCGCCGGGTCCGGCAGGTCGGGCAGCACCACCACAAACTCATCCCCACCCGGCCGGGCCACCACATCGCCAGGACGCACACAACCCTGCAACCTGGCCGCCACCTCCTTGAGCAAGGCATCGCCCCGGGCATGTCCCAGGCTGTCATTCACTCCTTTGAACCGGTCCAGGTCCATGGCCAGAACGGCCACGCAGTGGCCCTGCTCCCGCGCCCGGTCCAACGCCGCGTCCAGCCGCTCCGTGAGGCTGTAGCGGTTGGCCAAGTCGGTCAGGGGGTCTCGCCGCGCCTGGCGCTCCAGCGTCTCCGTGTGTTGCGCGATGGACTGCTGCTGGCGCAGCAGGGACTCCGCCATCCGGTCCAGTGCCCGGGCCACCTGCCCCAGCTCTCCCGGTGGATAGGGTGTGCCAATGGGTTCGGCGTAGTTGCCAGCATCCATGCGGCCAATAGCACGTATGGCGCGCATGGCATGGCGGCGCACCGCAAATTCCACCAACAGAAAAGCAGCAACGAACACGATAACCGCGAGCGCCAGCACCCCCAGCAGTGCGCGCCGGAACTGGCGCTCCACCGGGCCACGCAGGTCGTCCTCGGGCACGGCCAGGGCCAGACGCAGATCCGAGCCCTGTGCGCGCGGCAACTGGGCGCGCACCCAGACGCGACGCACGCCATCGGCCCCCTCCATCACGACATGCCCTTCGACCGCTTGCAACATGAAAGTGCGTTCGGCGTCCCCCAGGGTCAGCGGCGCCACCTCCGGCCGGCGGAAGTCCATGACCACCGAACCGTCGGCATTCCATACCTGCAGATGCATACGCTCATAGCGCTGTGCATGCACCGTGGCCTGCCCGTAGTCCTGCATGTCGAGCGAGGCCAGCAGGATGAAGCGCAACGCGCCTCCCGCATCGCGCACCGGGTAGGCCACCTGCAGCACCCCCTTGCCCGTCAGGCGGCCTATGACCGCTTCCAGCACCGGCCCGGTGGCCGTCAGCGCACGCTGAAAGTAACTGCGGTCCCGCAGGTCCAGGGTACGGCCACTGCGCAGCGAATCACAGAACAGGGAGCCATCGGGCTGAATGGTGAGGATGCCTGTGTACTGAGGATGTTCCTTGAGGACATCTGCCAGGAAATCAGAGCAGGCGGCCTTGTCGCCCGCTGCCAGCAGGGGTACGCGCCCAAGGCCAAACAGGAGTTGCCCGGTACCAGCGATCTTGTCGTCCAGGTCGCTGGCAATGATGCCTGCCCTGGCCACCAGCCGGTCGCGCGCCTGTCCGGTGGTGGCCACCCGGAACTCCAAAAGCAACCACACCAGGGCCGGCACAGGCAACAAAGAGGCTGCCAGCACCAGCCACAGGATCCGCGCACTCAGGCTCACAGGGGTTCTCCTTCACAGAAGCGCCGTCGTCGCACCGGCCCGCCGCAACTGCGGCCGCAGGCTATCAGGCCACGCGGGGCCTGACCTTGCTCGCCGCCAGCTTGGCGTTCGCACGCGCCGTGTCCACATTCTGAGCCCGCGCCAGCGCCACGCCCATACGGCGCTTCACAAAACTCTCGGGCTTGCCGAACAGGCGCAGGTCGGTGCCGGGCACACGCAGGGCTTCTTCCACGCCGTCGAACACGATGCCCTGGGCTTCCACTCCGCCATAGATCACGGCGCTGGCGCCGGGATTGCGCAGGCTGGTGTCCACCGGCAGGCCCAGGATGGCGCGGGCGTGCAGCTCAAACTCGCTCTGGTGCTGGGTGCACAGCGTGACCAGGCCGGTGTCGTGCGGGCGGGGGCTCACTTCGCTGAACCAGACCTCCTGGCCCTTGACGAACAGCTCCACGCCAAACAATCCCTGGCCGCCCAGGTTGTCGGTCACGGCCTTGGCGATTTGGCGCGACTTTTCGAGCGCGGCCGGGTGCATGGGGTGGGGCTGCCAGCTTTCCACATAGTCGCCACTCACCTGCACATGGCCGATGGGGTCGCAGAAACTGGTGGTGATTTGGCCGTCCGCGCCCACCGCACGCACGGTGAGCTGGGTGATTTCGTAGTCAAAGTCGATGAAGCCCTCGACGATCACGCGGCCGTGGCTCACCCGGCCACCGGCCATGGCGTAGTCCCAGGCCTTCTTCACGTCGTCTGGGCCGTCGATCTTGCTCTGGCCCTTGCCSGAGCTGCTCATCACGGGCTTGACGATGCAGGGGTAGCCGATACCTGCGTCAATCGCAGCCTGCAGTTCTTCCAGCGAATTGCAGAACTTGTAGGGGCTGGTGGGCAGGCCCAGCGTTTCGGCGGCCAGCACGCGGATGCCTTCACGGTCCATGGTSAGGCGSGCKGCGCGGGCCGTRGGRATCACGCGCACGGTGCCCGCGGCTTCCAGCTCTTCGAGCATGGGGGTGGCGATGGCTTCGATCTCGGGCACCACCAGGTGGGGCCGTTCGGCTTCGATCAGCGCCTTGAGCTGGGCCGGGTCGCTCATGGTGATGGTGCGCGCGTGGTGGGCCACCTGCTGGCCGGGGGCGTTGTCGTAGCGGTCCACGGCAATGGTTTCCACCCCCAGGCGCTGCAGCGCGATCAGCACCTCCTTGCCCAGCTCGCCCGAGCCCAGCAGCATGACTTTGGTGGCATGGGGGGACAGAGGGGTTCCGAGGGTGGTCATGGTGGGGGCTTTCGAGAAGGTGAAAAAGTCGGTAAATGGCGGGACGCAGGCGACTTTAATGCACCCGGGCGCAGAACTTGCAATCGCCCTGACATGCCCCCACCGCCCATGCCCTCCCCTTCCAGCACGGCCCGCTCGCACAGCCCCACCGACTGGCACGCCCAGGAGCTGCTGCTGATGCGCGAGGTGATGCGCCTCATCGGCCGCAGCCTGGCGCCCGGCCTGGTGCTGCGCGAAATGCTGCACCTGATGAGCGAACTGCTGGGCCTGAACCGGGGGCGCATCGTGCTGGTGGACGACGCTCCCTCCTCCCCAGCCGGCGCGCCGCGCACCGCCTCCATCCAGCATGCGTACGGCCTCACCCAGGCCGAGGTGCAGCGCGGGCGGTACGCCTGGGGCGAGGGCATCACGGGCCGCGTGCTGGCCACGGGGCAGCCGGCCATCGTGCAGGACATTGATGCCGAACCGCTGTTTCTGGCACGCGCGGTGGAGCGCAGCCAGCTGCCGCCCGAGACGGTGGCCTTCATCGCCCTGCCCATCGAGGTCAACAACGCGCCCATCGGCGTGCTGGCCTGCCACCGCATCCGCAGCCGCCAGCGCCACCTGAACGACGACCTGGCGGTGCTGCGCGTGCTGGCCACGCTGGTCGGGCAGCTGCTGCAACTGGAAGCCCTGGTGGCCGAGCAGACGCGGCAGCTGCAGGCGCGCAACGCCGTGCTGGCCAATGCGCTCAACACCAAAAGCGCGCGCTACGGGCTCATTGGCAGCTCGCCACCGCTGCTGCAGGCCTTGAGCGAGCTGGAGCGCGTGTCGCAAACCCAGGCCACCGTGCTGCTGCTGGGCCAGTCGGGCACGGGCAAGGAGCTGTTCGCACGCGCCGTGCACCTGGCCAGCGGGCGGCGCGACCGGCCTTTCATCAAGGTCAACTGCTCGGCCATCCCCGATGCGTTGTTCGAGTCCGAACTGTTTGGCTACGAAAAAGGGGCGTTTACGGGCGCCAGCACGGCCCGCGCGGGCTGGTTCGAGCAGGCCGACAGCGGCACCATCTTTCTCGACGAGATTGGCGAGCTGCCGCTGGCCCTGCAGTCCAAGCTGCTGCGCACGCTGCAGGAGGGCACGCTGGTGCGCCTGGGCGGGCAGCGCGAGGTCAGGGTCAACGTGCGCCTGGTGGCCGCCACCCACCGCGACCTGGCGGCCGATGTGGAGGCCGGCCGCTTTCGGCAGGACCTGTACTACCGCCTGCACGTGATTCCGATCCATCTGCCCTCGCTGGCCGAGCGGCGCGAGGACATCCGCCCGCTGGCGCTGCACTTTGTGAGCCGCGCCAACCAGGCGCACCAGCGCAACGTGAACCTCTCGCCCGACGCGCTGGCGCGGCTGGAAGAACACCCCTGGCCCGGCAACATCCGCGAGCTGGGCAATGTGATCGAACGCTTGGTGCTGTTGACCAATGACACGCTGGTAACGCGTGGCGAGCTGGACCGGTTTCTGCCCGCTGCGGCTGTGGTTTTGCCACCCGCACCGGCGCCCGTTCAGCAGATTCAGGCCGAGATGCCGTCTACCCCTATCGCCGCAGCACCGCTGGTGCGCGACTACGCCTCGGCCCAGTCCCACAGCGTTCAGGTGCTGCAAGCCGCGCTGGTCGAACACCACGGCAACCAGTCGCGCGCGGCGCAGAGCCTGGGGTTGACGCTCCGGCAGTTCGCTTACCGGCTGCGCAAAGCAGGCTTGAAGTGAYGCCCAACACTGTGTCAACAATTTGTAGACACAGTGTTCAGCGTCCGCGTTGGACAGGCTGCGCCCTGGTGATAGTCGGCACAAAATACTATTAAATCAATAGCTGCCAGCGCTTTACCAATAAGCGCCAGCAGCCTATTTCATTCAAATTTCTTTGCATTCCCAAGCTCTGGCACACCTGTTGCGATAAGGAGGGTAGGCATTCCGCCCTCCTCCGCATCGAAAGGTTTCCCATGAGCACCCCTTCCGCCTCCGACGCCGTCCTCATCTCGCCCACCCAGTTGCAGGCCCTGCAAGCCGCAGAGCCTGTGGTGCTGATCGACACCCGCGACGCCGACACCTACGCCCTGGGGCACATCCCCGGCGCGGTGAACCTGCGCGAAACCTTCACGTACCTGGCCACCTCCACGCCCCAAGGCCTGCAGGAGCTGAAAGACACCTTTGCCGCGCACCTGGGCGCCATCGGCCTGTCGGGCGCCGAGACGGCCGTGTTCTATGAAGATGCGCTCAACAGCGGCTACGGCCAGTCGTGCCGGGGCTACTACCTGCTGACCTGGCTGGGCTACCCCAAGGTCAAGGTATTGAATGGCGGCTACTCGGCCTGGAAGGCGGCAGAGCTGCCCGTCTCCACCGAGGCGGTGGTGCCCACGCCCGCCATCTTCCCCACCCAGCTGGCCACCACCGATGTGATGCTGACCAAGGAGGATGTGATCGAGGCCCTGGGCACCGACACCGTGCTGCTGGACGTGCGCGATGTGGACGAGTGGATTGGCGACAGCTCCAGCCCCTATGGCAAGGACTTTGCGCCGCGCAAAGGCCGCCTGCCGGGCGCCAAGTGGCTGGAGTGGTACCGCTTCATGAAGCCCTCGCCCCAGGGTCCGGTGTTCAAGTCGCCCGACGAAGTGCGCGCCGAATGCGCCACGGCGGGCATCAGCCCGGCGGACACGGTGTACCTGTATTGCTTCAAGGGCGCACGCGCGTCCAACACCTTCCTGGCGCTCAAGCAGGCGGGCTTTGCCGATGTGCGCATGTACTTCGGCTCGTGGAACGAATGGTCGCGCGACGACAAGTTGCCGATCGAAAGCGGGCTGCCGCTGGTCAAGTTCCCCAAAAAGCCTGCGCTGGCGCTGGCGGCCTGAGCCCCGTGCGTTGTTGCAGCGGGCATGGCCCGCGGCGAACCCTGTCCTTCTTTTTTGCATTCCCTTCTCTTTCTCCAAGGAACACCATGTCCACCGATCTGCTGGAACCCTCTGCCCCTGTCACCACCGTGCACACACACCTGCGCCCCATCGACCGCGACGGGCTGATGGCCTTTGCCGACAAGGGCCGTAACAATCCTGCCAGCCGGGGCACCAACAAGGTCCACACGGTGATGGAGGGGCAGTACCGCTCGCTGAGCTATGTGGGCAACCATGCGCCGGTGGTGGTGGACGAGCCCCTGCACCTGTTCGGGCAGGACACGGCGCCTGCGCCCGGCGAGATCGTGCTGTCGGGCCTGGGCGGCTGCCTGGCCGTGGGCATCACGGCCGTGGCCACCTGGAAGCAGGTCAAGCTCAGCAAGATCGAGGTGTTCATGGAAGGCGACATCGGCAACCCCGCCGCCTGGGGTGCGGGTGGCGCATTGCAGAAGACGCCGCCGGAGATGGGCTTTCAGGCGATCCGCGTGAAGGTGCTGGTGGAAGGCGATGCACCGCGCGAGGTGCTGGACGAGATCGTGCAGCACGCCAACTTCTACTCGCCCGTGGCCAACAGCATGCGCAACCCCATCCCCTTCGAGATCAGCCTCGCGGACTAAATAGCCCCGCAACCGAGCCCGCCCTGCGCACCCAAGGAGCCCCATGAACCCCGCCGACCTCCCCCCCCAACTCCACCTGGACGGCGCCCTGCGGGGCGATGCGCTGCTGGCCGCCGTGCGTCAGATCGCGCAGGGCCCGCTGGCCGCGCAGGTGGAGGCAATTGACCGCACCGGCTACTACCCCTGCGCGGAGCTGCAGCAGCTGGCCGCCGTGGGCGCGATGAGCGCGCACCTGGACAGCACGGCCGGCCCGGCCGACTACGGCCTGGCCATCCGCGCCATGGCCGAGGCCTCGCGCGTGTGCGGCGCCACGGGCTTCATGATGTGGTGCCAGGCGGTGTGCGGGCTGTACCTGCAGCAGTCGGGCAACCCCGCGCTGATGGGCGATGTGTTGCAGCGCCACGCCAGCGGCGCAGGCATGGGCGGCACGGCGCTGTCCAACCCCATGAAGAGCTACGCGCAGATCGAAAGCCTGCTGCTCAAGGCCACGCCAGTGGAGGGGGGCTACCTCATCAACGGCACCCTGCCCTGGGTGAGCAACCTGGGGCCCGACCACTACTGCGGCGCGATTGCGGCGGTGGTGGAGGCCGACGGCACGGCCAGCCAGCGCGAGGTAATGTTCCTGCTGCGCTGCGACGCACCGGGCGTGGAGATGCGCGAATGCCCCAGCTTCTCCGCCATGGAGGGCACGGGCACCTATGCGCTGCGGCTCAAGGACCATTTCATCGGCACGGCCGACATCATGGCCGACCCCACCCGCCCCTTTATTGCCCGCATCCGCGCTGCGTTCGTGATGCTGCAATGTGGCATGGCGGTGGGCATCACCCAGGGCGCCATCGACTCGATGTGGGCGGTGGAGGCCCAACTGGGCCACGTCAACCAGTTCCTGGAAGACCGGCCCGACGCCCTGCAGGCCGAACTGGATGCACTGACCGCACGCGTAATGCAACTGGCCCAGACGCCGTTCGACACAAGCACCGACTTCTTCATCGATGTGCTGGACGCCCGTGCCCATGGCGCGGAGCTGTGCCTGCGCGCCGCCCAGTCGGCCCTGATGCACCAGGGTGCGCGCGGCTACCTGATGAGCTCGGACGTGCAGCGGCGCGTGCGCGAGTCGCACTTTGTGGCCATCGTCACGCCCRCCATCAAGCACCTGCGCAAGGAGATCGCCCGGCTCAGCACCGAGGAGATGCCTGCATGACGCGCGCCCTCCCCACCGCCACCACGCCATCGGTTACCTCCGAGTTCGTGTTGAGCGCGGCATCGCAGGCGCTGTGCGATGCGTTTGCCGACGCGGCCGCCCAGGCGCCCTGGCAAAGCTACATCTGCAACGCCTGCGGCTACGTCTACCACGAGGCCGACGGCGACCCCGATGGCGGCCTGCCGCCGGGCACGCGGCTGGCGGACATACCCGACGACTGGGCCTGCCCGCTGTGCGGCGTGACCAAGGCCGATTTTTCTCCGTACGAAGCCCCCACGCTGGAGGCGCTGCGGGCGCAGGCCAGCGCAGCGCCAGCCGCCTCCCTCCGCGTGCGTGGCGAGCCGGGAGTGGTCATCGTCGGCGCGGGCCGTGCAGGCTGGCAACTGGCCGAAACCCTGCGCCAACACAGCGCCACGCTGCCCATCACCCTGGTGACGGCCTGTGCGGGCGACCGGTACGACAAGCCTTTGCTGTCGGTGGCCATGGCGCGCCAGCTGGACCCGCTGGCCCTGGTGTCCGAAACCGGTCGCGATGCGGCGCACCGCCTGGGCGTCACCCTGCTGGCCCACACCCATGCCGTGCGCATCTGCGCCGACACCCGCCAATTGCGCACCACGCGGGGCGTGCTACGCTACGGCCACCTGGTGCTGGCCCACGGTGCGCAGGCCGCCTTACCTCCGGGCTTGCCCGCCAGCCTGTGCTGGCGCATCAACCACCTGGACGCCTACCAGCGCCTGCGCCAGCACCTGGGCGACCAGCCCAAGGACGTGCTCATCATCGGCGCGGGCCTGGTCGGCAGTGAGCTGGCCAACGACCTGGCACTGGGCGGCCACCACATCACGCTGCTGGACACGGCCACCGAACCACTGGCGCGCTGGCACGACCAGCAGGCGGGCCCGCAGCTGCTGGACGCCTGGAAAGACCTGTCCATCCGCTTTGAAGGCGGTCTGCAGGTGGAGCAGGTGGAACGCGTGGGCTCGCGCTACCGCGTCTCCACCACCAGCGGGCGGCGTTTTGCGGCGGACGAAGTGGTGGTGGCTGCAGGCCTGCTGCCCCCCCACCGCCTGGCGCAGAGTGCAGGGCTTGACTGGACCCATGGCATTGCGGTGGACGCAGGCACGCTGCAAACCAGCGTATCCCGCATCCATGCACTGGGCGATTGCATCAGCATCGACGGGCAGTGCAGCCGCTACATCGAACCGATTGCCCGGCAGGCGCGCACGCTGGCGGCCGCCATCCTGGGCCAACCGGTGACCCCCTATGAGCACCGGGCGGCCGTGGTGCGGGTCAAGACCACCACCCAGCCGCTGACCCTGCATTGAGGCAGCCTCGGGCCCGGGCGGCAATCTTGCCCGGGCCGGCACCGGCAAAAAATTTTTGGCATCCACTGCATCCAAACGGCGTTTTCGTGGGTAGTACCTACAGCAGCGCAACTTGCTGCTGTCCTATCAACCCATAGACCAGAGAGAAACGCCATGACCGTCCACACGTCCCCCATCTCCCGCCTGCTGCCCCTGACGGGTGCCATTGCCGCCGCCGTGCTGCTGAGCGCCTGCGGTTCGATGATGTCGTCGCCTTCCAAATCCATGTATTCGCAGGACAGCCTGCCCGACAGCATCAAGGTACCGACTGGCAACAAGGTGGCAATGGAAACCGTGGGCGTGGGCGAGATCACCTACGAATGCCGCGACAAGGCCAACATGCCCGGCCAGACCGAATGGGTGTTCGTGGGCCCCAAGGCCGTGCTGAATGACCGCAGCGGCAAACAAGTGGGCACCTACTACGGCCCACCGGCCACCTGGGAGTCGAGCGATGGGTCCAAGCTGACGGCTACCCAGCTGGCCGTGGCACCCTCGGGTACGGGAAACCTGCCCTACCAGCTCGTCAAGGCCAACCCCGCCATGGGTTCGGGCGCCATGACCGGCGTGACGTTCATCCAGCGCGTGGCCCTCAAGGGCGGCGTGGCACCCGCTGCTGCCTGTACCACCGCCAACAAGGGCGAGCGCCAGATCGTGAAGTACCAGGCCGACTACATCTTCTGGAAGGCCGCGTAAACCACGCACACGCAATCCCCTGCCCAGCGGGGGCTACCGCCAGGCGGTGGCGGGTTTGCGGCTACGATGCGCCCACCCTTTAGCCGCGGCCCCGCTGCCTGCACACCGTGCCCGACACCCCTGGCGATTTTGACTACGAAGCCGCTCTGGCCGCCTGCGCAGCCGGCGACCGGCAGGCCATGCACCGCCTATATGAACAGGAGGGCGCGCGGCTGCTGGGTGTGGCGCTGCGCATCGTGCGCCAGCGCGCGCTGGCCGAGGACATCGTGCACGATGCCTGCGTGAACATCTGGACGCGCGCCACCAGCTACGACGCGAGCCGGGGCAGCGCACGCGGCTGGATCTACAGCGTGGTGCGCAACCTGGCCCTGAACGCCGTGCGCGACGCGGGCCGCCACGTTGATGTGGACGACACCACCACCCAAGCCCTGGAGGCCGACATGTCTGTGCAGGCCCACCACGAGGTCGAGGAAACCTTTGCGCTGAACGCCAGCCTGGGCCGCCTGCAGCATTGCCTGGAGGCCCTGGACCCCGCGCGCCGCAACTGCGTGTTGCACGCCTACGTGGACGGCTGCTCGCACGGCGAAATTGCGGAGCGCCTCGGCGCGCCGCTGGGCACCGTCAAGGCGTGGATTCGGCGCAGCCTGGTATCGCTGCGGGAGTGCATGGCATGACCGACCAGCGCAACACACCGCCTACGCCCTTGCCGGAAGACCTGAGCGTGCTGGCTGGTGAGTACGTGCTGGGCACCATGCCCGCCGCCGAACGCCAGGGCGTGCAGCAACGCCTGCCAGGTGACAAGGCATTGCAACAGGCGGTGGCCGAATGGGAAGCCCGCCTGCTGCCGCTGACCCAGCTGGCGGAGCCCATCGCGCCGCCCRCTGCCTTGTGGGCGCGCATCGACCAGTCGCTGCAGGCCACCAGCGCACAGCCGGCTGCGACGTCCGTTACCTCCCAACCCCGCGCAAAAACCGAGCGCAAGCCATCCGTGCGCTGGTGGGACCACCTGGGCCTGTGGCGTGCCCTCGCCGGCTCGGGCTTTGCCATGGCAGCGGTACTCGCGGCAGTGCTCGTCACACGCACCGCCCCAGTGGCCGCGCCGCCACAGTTCATGGTGGTGCTGGTCGCGCCGCAGGACAAGGCCCCGGGCTGGGTGGTGCAAGCCAGCTCGCCCCGGCAGATCAGCCTGATTCCGCTGGGTATGGCCGAAGTACCGGCCGACAAGGCCCTGGAGTTCTGGACCAAGGCCGACGGCTGGAGCGGCCCCGTATCGCTGGGCCTGGTGCAGCCCGGTCAGCCCCTGCAGATCCCGCTGGACAAGCTGCCGCCGCTGCAGCCCAACCAGTTGTTCGAGCTGACGCTGGAACCGCCCACGGGCTCGCCGATTGGCAAGCCCACAGGCCCCATCCAGTTCATCGGCCGCGCCGTCAAGGTGCTCTGACTGTCTTCGTTACCCCACTCGGCGCAATGCATAGGCCCACGCCGGTGTAACGAGCACGGCCTATACCAGCGACCGCCGCGCAAGGGCCGCCAAGCCGCACAGGCGGCGCTTCGCTGGCGGGCGCTGGCGGTGTCCCCCTTCCCGAATTGCGCAGCAATTCGAGAGAAAGGGGGAAGGCGCGAAGCGACTCAGGGGGTTAGTACTGTTTATACGGCAGGAACTTGCCCGACAGSACYACRTTSACGCGGTCGCCATTGGGATTGGCTTCGCGCTGGATGTCCATGCTGAAGTCGATGGCGCTCATGATGCCGTCGCCAAACTCCTCGTGGATCAGCTCCTTGATGGTGGTGCCGTACACACTCACCACCTCGTACCAGCGGTAGATCAGCGGATCGGTGGGCACGGGCGTGGGCAGCGAGCCCTTGTAGGGCACCACCTGSAGCCACTTCTGCTCTTCGGCSGTGAGGCCGAARATCTTGCCRACGAYCTTGGCCTGCTCGGGTGTGGCCGTCATCTGGCCCAGGCACAGGGCCGTGGTCCATTCCTTGGACTGGCCGACCTTCTTGGCAATGGCCTCCCATTGCAGGCCCTTGGCGACCTTGGTGCTGATGATCTTTTCGGTAACGTCGTTGCGGTTCATGGTGATGGCTCCTTCGGTTGGATGGGTTTTGGAACAGGGAACAGGAACTTCAGGGTGCAGCACTCCCTGCCACCCCAAGGGGCAACACGACAGTGCTGGGTTATTCAGGAAATCAGTGGGCTTTGGCTCGGGTGACGAGAAAGTCCACGATGTGGTTGCGCAGCGCGTAGTAGCCGTCCAGGTGGTGCAGGCTGGTACGCGTGCGTTCGCGTGGCAGCGGGTTCACCACCACCTCGGCGATGCCGCCGGGGCGGTAGCCCTCGGGCGTCTCGTTGCCGTTGCTCATGAGCAGGATGCGGTCGGCCAGCAAGATGGCTTCGTCCACATCGTGCGTGATCATGAACACCGTCTGCTGCGTCTGGCGCACGATGGCCATCAATTCGTCCTGGATGGTGCCGCGCGTGAGCGCATCGAGTGCGCCGAAGGGTTCATCCAGCAGCAGCATCTTGGGCTGGATGGAGAACGCGCGCGCAATGCCCACGCGCTGCTTCATGCCGCCTGAGAGTTGCGACGGCTTCTTGTCAATGGCAGGGCTCAGGCCCACCAGCGCCACGAACTTCTCCACATGCGCATCCACCTGGCTCTTCTTCCAGTCGGGCCAGCGCGACTTCACGGCGAACGCGATGTTCTGGCGCACCGTGAGCCAGGGCATGAGCGCGTGGCTCTGGAACACCACGCCCCGGTCCAGACTGGGGCCGGCCACTTCGCGCCCGTCCATGATGACGGTGCCCGAGGTGGCGGTGTCGAGCCCCGCCAGCACGTTCAGGATGGTGGTCTTGCCGCAGCCCGAGTGGCCGATGATGCAGRCGAAYTCGCCCTTGTCGAGCGTGAACGACACATCGGCAAACACGGGTTTGGAGGGTACAAAGGCTTTGCTCAGCCGGTCGATCTGGAGGAAGCCTTGGGTCACGGCAGAGGCCTTTCGTTGCGGGGCGTCAGTGGCAAGAGGGGCTGGAACAGCCGGGCGCTGGGCGACATCACTCCACATAGGTCACCACCTTCTGCAGCTGGCCGAAGGCCAGGTCGAGCAACATGCCCACCACGCCAATCACCAGGATGGCAAAGATCACGTTGGTGAGCGACAGGTTGTTCCACTCGTTCCAAACGAAGTAGCCAATCCCCGTGCCGCCCACCAGCATCTCGGCCGCCACGATCACCAGCCAGGCGATGCCCATGCTGATGCGCATGCCCGTSAGGATGGTGGGCGCTGCGGCGGGCAAGATCACCAGGAAGGCCTTGCGCAGCGGGTTGACCTGCAGTGTGGCCGACACGTTGAGCCACTCGCGCTTGACCGATGCCACGCCAAACGCCGTGTTCACCAGCATGGGCCACACCGAGCAGATGAAGATCACGAAGATGCCCGAGATCGATGAGTCCTTGATGGTGTAGAGAGCGAGCGGCATCCACGCCAGCGGGCTGATGGGCTTGAGCACCTGAATGAACGGGTCGAACGCACGGCGCAGCAGCGGCGACATGCCGATGACGAAACCGAGCGGTATCGCCACCAAGCAGGCCAGGCCGAACCCTAGCGCGACCCGGCCCAGCGAATGCGCGAGCTGGATGGCGATGCCCTTGTCGTTGGGGCCGTTGTCATAGAACGGGTTGGACACATGCCCCCACACGGTACGGCCCATCTCTGCCAGTGAGGGGAAGCCACTGCCCTTGGCGCTGGCGCCTGGGTCCTTGCCCATCATCTTGGCGTACTCGATCTGCTCGGCGGTCATGCCGGCCGTGCTGTTGCCCGGGCCCGAAGAAGCGGTGGCGATGTACCAGATCCCCAGCAGGGCCAGGAAGATGAGCACGGACAACAGGCCCGCGCGCAGGTTGAGGTTCTTGGCGGGAGTCATGTCATGCCGCCTTGCGGATGGGGAAGCTCTTTGCGTACTCGCTCGCCTTGGCGGCATCGAATTCGCGCCCCATGATCTTGAACTTGGGGTACGCGCCTTCGGGCACCTTCTGGTCCAGCGCCTTCATCTGCTTTTTCGCGTCGGTGATGAGAAACACCTTTTCGGCGATCTGCTTGTAGTCCACATCGCCCTTGATGTAGCCCCAGCGCTGCATCTGCGTGAGCATCCACACGGCCATGCTCTGCCACGGCATGGGGTCGAAGTCCGCGCGGTCCGGCACGTTCTGGATCTTGCCCAGGCCGTCTGCGAACTTTCCGGTGAGCACCTGGTTGAGCACGGCCTCGGGCTGGTTCAGGTAGGCCTGGGGCGCAATCACCTTGGCGATGAGCTCCCGGTTGGCCGGGTCGCGCGCCATCGCTGCCGAGGTGAGCACCGCGCGGTACAGCGCGGCAAAGGTGTTGGGGTTCTTCTGGATGAACTCGGTGCTGGTGCCGAAGGCGCAGCAGGGGTGGCCGTTCCACAGGTCCTTGGTGAGCAGGTGGATGAAGCCGACTTCCTCGAACACGGCGCGCTGGTTGAAAGGATCGGGGCCGAGGAAGCCGTCGATGTTGCCCGCGCGCAGATTGGCTACCATCTCGGCGGGTGGCACCACGCGCAGCTGCACGTCGGTGTCGGGGTTCAAACCCGCCTCGGCCAGGTAGTAGCGMAGCAGRAAGTTGTGCATSSWRTRCTCGAASGGGATSGCGAACTTGAAGCCYTTCCAGTTCTTGGGATCGCGRTTGKMCTTGTGCTTGAGGCTGAGCGTGATGGCCTGGCCGTTCACGTTCTGGATGGTGGCCACGTTCATCGGCGTGGCGTTGGAGCCCAGGCCCATGGAGATCGCCAGCGGCATGGGGCTCAGGAAGTGCGTGGCGTCGTACTCCTTGTTGATCATCTTGTCGCGGATCAGTGCCCAGCCGGCCGTCTTGGTGACTTCGACGCTCAGGCCCTGCTTGCTGTAGAAGCCCAGCGGGTGGGCCATGATCAGCGGGGTGGCGCAGGTGATCGGGATGAAGCCGATCTTGAGGTTGGTCTTCTCCAGTGCGCCCTGCTTCTCTTGCGCCATGGCCTGCATGCTGGCCACAGGCAACACGCTCGCGATGGCCGCCATGGCCGTTCCCTTGCCCACCGCCTTGATGAAGCGGCGGCGCACTGCGTCTTGCGGAAACAGAGCCTTGACCAGCGTGGCTTCGATGAACTCGTTGCTGTAGAGCTCGAACTCACGGGTCTCGCTGCGCTGGCGCAGGGTGGCTGCGGCGGCATCGGCCGACACCTCGGTGTGGTGGTCGGCCACCGTGTGGTCGCGGCCACAGCTGCATTTCAGCATCAACGGGCGGTCGGCATCGTAGGGCGAGAAGAATTCGGACATGGCACACCTCGAAGAAGTTGGTGCCAGGCGTTACGCAAAGCGCGGGCCAGTTTTTGCCGGTGTCGGCCCGCTGTCATGAATTCGTGGGTGTGGTGTCTACAGCGTGTAGGGCCAGCACTACAAATCGGTCGTGCAACGCACCGAATTCACTCTGCCGGTGCGCCACGTGCCAACAGCGCAAGCTCCACATCGTTGCGCGCGCCGGTCTTTTCGAGGATGCGGGCGCGGTAGGTGCTCACCGTGTTGGGCGCGAGCTTGAGCTGCGCACCAATTTCGCTCACGCTCTGCCCGGCAGTGAGCAGGCGGAACACCTGGTGCTCCCGATAGGAGAGCGCGTCCACCCCGGCGGGCGTGCCCTGCTGGGCGGTGCGCACCACCCCGGTGCGTTCTAGTGCACCTGCCAGGGCTTGCGCGGTCGCTTCCGTCAGGTAGCGCCCGCCAGCGGCCACCTTGCGCACGGCGGCCACCATGTCGTCGGGATCGGCGCTTTTGTGCAGGTAGCCCGCTGCGCCCATCTGGATGCAGCGCACCGCGTATTGCCGCTCGGGGTAGGTGCTGAGCATCAGCACCGGCAATGCAGGCCAGGCCTTGCGCAGCGCCTGCAGCACTTCGAGGCCGTCCATGCCCGGCATGGCGATGTCCAGCAGCACCAGGTCCAGCCCCGGTGTTCCCGTGGGCCCTTGCAGGGCGGCGACCAGCTCCAGCACCTCGCTGCCCTGGGTGGCCTCGGCGACCACAGTGATCTCGGGCACGCCATTGGCCGGGTCGCCCAGCACCTGCTTGAGCCCCTCCCGCACGATGCGGTGGTCATCACCGATCAACACTCGAACCACGGAATTCATGACAGCTCCAGAGGAATCAGCAATTGCAGGCACGAGCCCTGCCCCGGCTCGCTGGTGATGCTCAAGCGGCCCCCAAGCTGCCGCGCCCGCTCGCGCATGCCCATCACGCCATAGGCGGTGGGCGCCTCCAGGGCCTGGCGGGTGGCGCCCACGCCGTTGTCGCGCACGCGCAGTTGCAGCATCTCGTCCTGCACGTCGATGGCGATGTCGATGGCGCTGGCCTGCGCGTGGCGGCCCACATTGCTCAACATCTCCTGAAAGATGCGGAACACAGCGATGGCTGCAGGCTCGGGCAAGTGCAAGGTGGCAGGCACCTCCATCTGCCACGCCAGCTCCAGTTCGGCCGACTGCACGAACTCCTGTGCCTGCCACTCCAGCGCCGCCCATAGCCCCTGGTGGTCCAGGATGCTGGGGCGCAGGTCGGTGATGATGCGGCCCACGTTGTCCACGGCGTTTTCGATCAGGYGGCTCATGTTCTGGCACTTGCAGCGCATCTGGGTGCGCATGTCGCCCGCGGCTTCGGGCGTGCGCTCGCCCTGCTCGCCCAGGCGCTTGTGCAGCCAGTTCACATCCATCTTCAGCGCCACCAGCAGGCTGCCCAGCTCGTCGTGCACCTCGCGGGCGATGCGGGTGCGTTCGTCTTCGCGCACCTGCTCCGAGTAGGCCGACAGCTCGCGCAGCTGCGCCAGCGCCTGCGACAGCTCTTGTGTGCGCGCTGCCACTCGGCGCTCCAACTCGTCATTGGCGCGGGCCAGCTCATCGTGCGCGCGCTGCAGCTCATCGGCGGCACGCTTGCGGCTGGTAATGTCCACAAAAGCGATCACGGCGCCCTGTACCTGGTCACCTTCCAGAATCGGGTGGCTCGAATACTCCACGGCAAACGCCGAGCCATCGCGGCGCCAGAACACCTCGGTGTCCACACGACAGGGCAGACCCTGGCGGAACGCATTGAAGATGGGGCAGTCGCTGTCGGCGTAAGGGCTGCCGTCAGGGTGGCTGTGATGGGTGAGCGCGTGCATGTTGCGCCCCATCACCTCTTTGGGCGCAAAGCCCAGCATCTGTGCGCCCGCCCGGTTGATGAACACGCAGTTGCCCGCCAGGTCGATGCCAAACACGCCCTCGCCCGTGGACTCCAGCAGCAGCCCCAGGCGGTTCTGCCAGAGGGCACTGGCACCGGCGGGCAGGTTCAGGACGTGGGTGGACATAGGTGTACCCAAGCAATGGCCGTGCCCAGGTAGCGACCAGGAACACATCGGGGACTGTGCGCCCGCCCGCCAACATCGCACAATAAGCGGATGCAAACCGCTCACCCGCCCTCTGTGGCCACTGTGGCCCCGCCCCCGCCGTCGGTATGGCGCCCGCCCAGCCTGTCCGTGCGCTGGTGGCCCGTGTTCATGCGCAACCTGCTGGTCTGGCGCAAGCTGGCCATCCCCAGCCTGGTGGGCAACATTGCCGAGCCGCTGATGTGGCTGGTGGCCTTTGGCTACGGCATGGGGGCCCTGGTGGGGCAGGTGAACGTGGGCGGCGCGGCGGGCGACACCAAGGTGCCCTACATCCTGTTCCTGGCCAGCGGCTCSATCTGCATGAGCGCCATGAACGCGGCCAGCTTCGAGGCGCTGTAYTCGGCSTTCTCKCGCATGCAYGTGCARAAGACTTGGGACGGCATCATGAACGCGCCGGTGAGCCTGGACGACGTGGTGCTGGCCGAGATGCTGTGGGCGGCGTTCAAGGCGCTATTCACCGTCACCGCCATCCTGGGCGTCATGCTGGCCCTCTCCATCAGCCACAGCCCCAAGCTGTTGGTGGCCTGGCCGGTGCTGCTGTTCGTGGGGGTGATGTTCTCCAGCATCGCGCTCATCTTCAATGCGCTGGCCAAGGGGTATGACTTTTTTACCTACTACTTCACGCTGGTGCTCACGCCCATGATGTTTCTCTCGGGCGTTTTCTTCCCGCGCGAGCAGTTGCCCCCCATCGTGCGTACCATCTCCGACTGGCTGCCGCTGACCAACGCGGTCGAGCTGGTACGCCCGCTGTTCATGGACCAGTGGCCCGCCCACCCCTTGCGCCACGGCCTGGTGCTGGTGGTGACCACCGTGGTGGCCTTCTGGGTGGCTCTGGCCCTGACCCGCAAGCGCTTCAAGGCATGACCGCGCTGCTCGGCCCCAGCCATATCGCCATGGTGGCCAAGGGCGTGTCGGCCATCGTGGCGTCACGCGATGCGGCCCTGCGGCCGAGCATCATGCGGGCCGTGGGCAGTCGCATCAGCAGCGATGGGCGGGAGGTCACGGTGTACCTGCGGCGCAGCCAGTCCGAACAGTTGCTGCAGGACATTGCGCACACCGGAGAGATTGCCGTGGTGTTCAGCGTGCCGTCCACCCACCAGACGCTGCAGCTCAAAGCCCGCCGGGCCACGCAGCGTCCGGCCACTGATGGCGACCTGCCGGTGTTGCAGGCCTACCTCCAGTCCATGGTGCAGGAGGTGGGCCGGGTGGGTTATGGGCCGCAGTATGTGGGCGCCATGCTGGCAGCACCGCTGCAGGATGTGGTGGCAGTGACATTCACCCCCACCAGCGCGTTCGACCAGACCCCAGGCCCGCGCGCGGGCGCGGAGTTGTGTGCGCCGCCCGCACCACCCACACCACCCCTACCGCAGCCATGAGCACCGCAGCGCCGTCCCTGCACAGCATCCGCCCCTGCCTGGAGGGGGCGATTCCCGCCATCATGGCGACCTGCGACCCTGACGGCACACCCAACGTGGCCTACATCTCGCAGGTGGTCTATGTGGATGCGGCGCATGTGGCGCTGTCGTTCCAGTTCTTCAACAAGACCCGCCAGAACATCCTGCGCAACCCGCGCGCGTCGGTGCTGGTGCTGGACCCAGTCACCGCCCATTTCTACCGCCTGCACCTGCTGTACGAACGCACCGAGGACAGCGGGCCGGTGTTCGAGAGCATGCGCGCGCAGCTGGCGGGCATTGCGTCGCATGCGGGCATGGCCGAGGTGTTTGAACTCAAAGGGGCCGACATCTACGCTGTGGAGCGCATCGAATCGGTGGCGGGCGAAGGCCTGCCGGCACCGGCGCCGCGTTCCGGGTTGCTGCACACGCTGCGTCTGTGCAGCGAGAGCATCGCGCGCTGCTCGGGGCTGGACGAGTTGCTGCAAGGCGCGCTGCAGGGCCTGCAGGACAAGCTGGGCATCCAGCACGCCATGGTGCTGATGCTGGACGCCAGCGCCCAGCAGCTCTACACGGTGGCCAGCTGCGGCTATGCCACATCGGGCGTGGGTTCCGAAATCCGGCTGGGCCAGGGAGTGATCGGCATGGCTGCGCGCGAGCGCACGCCGGTGCGCATCAGCCACATGACGCACGCTGCCCTGTACAGCCATGCCATCCGCGAAAGCATGGACGCGCATGCCACACCCGATGCACCCTCGTTGCGCGGCCTGGACATCCCCTACCCCGGCCTGCCCGAGCCGCACAGCCAGGTGGCGGTTCCGCTGCTGTCGGCCGGGCGCCTGCTGGGTGTGCTGTTTGCCGAGAGCCCCGAGGACATGCGCTTTGGTTTCGAGGATGAAGACCTGCTGGTGGCCATTGCGGGCCAGCTGGCCGCGGCCAACGACAGCGTGTTCATCAACGACGACTACCTGATCAAGGGCGTGGCGGGCGCCATTGTCTGGAAGCTGCTGCGCGACCACCAGCACACCGGGCGCGTGGACTTCACCAACCGCGAACTACGGCTGGACCCCGCCCTGCGCCTGCCCGATGTGGCCGACAACCTGGAGGCCCGCCTGCTGTTGCTGCAGCGCCGCCTGCAGGAGAACTGCCCGCACATCCACATCGAAAAAACGGGGCGCGGGCGCTTTCGACTGTGCGTGCTGCGCCCTGTGGTGCTGGAAGACGCTTGACGCCTTCACGCCATTGATTTCTCAAAGTTAGTGCACCAGACCCGGCACCACCGGCAGGCCCAGGCTGCGCATCAGCTTGGTCCACTCGGGCTGCGTGAGGTGCGGCTGCACCTGCGCCAATACCGCTGCCAGCACAGGGGCAGGCGCATGTTGCTGCATGTCCGACAGCATGGCCGTGCGCTCGGCCGGTGACATATAGGGCACCATCCAGCGGGCCACCACCATCATTTCGTGCGGCGGGATCGAGGCCACCAGCGCATCGTGCACGCCCGCCAGTTCCGCGTCGGTGTAGCACTGCCAGAGCACGCGGTTGTGCGCAGTCTCTTCCTCGTGCATGTGCTCGAAGTTGTGAGCCACAAACAGCGCCAGCTGGCGGTACAGGGCCTGGGTGGCTGCGGGGCGTGCGGGCTTGGCACAGGCCATCAGGTGGTTCACCCCGTCCGCCAGGGCCGTGATGGCCTCTTCGTGCTCCACATGTTCACCGGCAATGCTCTGGCTGGATCCGGGCTGGCGCGCCTCCATGGCGGCGTGCACGAACTGGTTCTCATGGTGCAGGTGGGCGCGGCACAGGTCCAGCAGCTGCATCACGCGGTCGCAGGTCTCTGCAAACTCCAGGTCGTCCTCCACATCCATGCGGCCCAGGCCCAGCAGCGTGTCGGCCATGAAGGCGCGCAGCGCCTTGTGGATGCTGGCATACATGTCCATGCGGGGGGCGGCGGGCTGGGCTTGGGTCAGTGCGGCAATTTCGCGGGCATCAATCTTCATCACGTTCTTTCATGGCCTCGTTGGGCTCTTTCAGCGCCTTTTTTGGGGCGCCGGGCCGGGTGCACCATGCACCCGTTTCCATGCCAAGAAGTCTAGAAATTCGCCGCGCTTTTGCCTGTTAAAAACTCCTTAAACAGACCCTTTGAAAACCTTAAAAATCGCGTTCCGGGCGCCAAACGTGAAATCGTTCACGGCGCGGCGCGCAGCAGGTCCACCGCTTTTTCCGCAATCATCACCGTGGGCGCATTGGTATTGCCGCTCACGATGCGCGGCATGATGGACGCGTCCACCACACGCAGGCCCGCGAGGCCATGCACACGCAGTTCGGCATCCACCACATCCAGCGGCCCAGGCCCCATGCGGCAGGTGCCCACGGGGTGGTAGATGGTGTCGGCGTACTGGCGGATGAACTGCTCGATCTCGGCATCGGTGCGCGCACTGGCCGAGGCCGCCAACTCCTTGGCGCCGAACTTCGCGAGCGCCGGTTGCATCAGGATCTCGCGCGTGCGCTTGAAGCCACGCACCATGCGCGCCATGTCATCGGGATCGGCCAGGAAGTTCGGGTCCACCAAAGGCAAGGCCATGGGGTCGCGGCTGGTCAGCGTGACCGCGCCCCGGCTCTTGGGCTGCAGCAGGCACACGTGGGCCGAGTAACCATGGCCGAAAACGGTCTTGCGCCCGTGGTCCACCAGCTTGCCGATCACAAAGTGCAGCTGCAGGTCGGGCGCGGGCTCGGACGGGTCGCTCTTGATGAAGCCCCCCGCCTCGGCAAAGTTCGTGGTCAACATGCCCGTGCGGTGTTTGCGCCATTCGGCAATGCCGCGCAGCGTCTGCGCCATGCCCGACAGTGACAGGCCGAACAGGTCCTTGAGCTCGGGTGCGTCCAGCACCTGCACCACGTCGGGGTGGTCGTGCAGATGCTGGCCCACGCCCGGCAGGTCGTGCAGCACCGGGATGCCGTGTTGCTGCAAGTGTGCGGCGGGCCCCACGCCCGACAGCATCAGCAGCTGCGGCGACAGCAGCGCGCCTGCACTCAGCAGCACCTCGCGTCCGGCACGCACCTGTTGCAGCGCACCGCCTTTGCGGTATTCCACACCCACGGCGCGTGTGCCCTCGAACAGGATGCGCGTGGCATGCGCACCGGTGATGACCTGCAGGTTGGGTCGCGCCAGGTGCGGCGTGAGGTAACCCTTGGCTGCGCTGTGCCGCTCGCCGTTCTTGTGCGTGACCTGGTACAGGCCCACACCTTCCTGCGTGGCGCCGTTGAAGTCGGTGTTGTGCGGGTGCCCGGCCTGCACACCTGCGTCAGTGAAATATTGGCTGAACCGGTTGGGTGCACGCAGGTCTGCCACGTTGAAGGGGCCGCCCCGGCCGTGCCAAGCGTTGGCACCGCGCTCGTTGTTTTCGGCACGTACAAAGTAAGGCTTCACATCCTCCCAGCCCCAGCCCGGGTTGCCCTGCGCGGCCCAGTGGTCGTAGTCGGCGTGCTGGCCCCGGATGTAGACCATGGCGTTGATGGAGCTGGAGCCCCCCATCACCTTGCCGCGTGGCTGGTAGCCGCGCCGGTTGTTCAGCGCGGCCTGCGGCGTGGTGTTGAAGCCCCAGCCGTTCAGCTCGAACTTGGCCATCACGGCCAGCCCAGCCGGGCAGTGGATGAGCACGCTCTTGTCGGCAGGCCCGGCCTCCAGCAGGCAGACGCGCACGGAGGGGTTCTCAGTCAAACGGCCGGCCAGCACGGAGCCCGCCGAGCCGCCACCGATCACGATGTAGTCAAACATGTTTTGTGTCTCCTCCGCCATGCTGCGCAGCGGCTTGTTGGTTCAGGTTTGACGCACGATAACCGAACGGTCGTGCGATTCCCCTTACCATTCCGGCCATCCGTTTCACTTTGAAGAGGGCTCTCTATATGACGATTCAGACCGTAGGCATCATCGGCGCAGGCACCATGGGCAACGGCATTGCACAGGCCTGTGCGGTGTCGGGCATCAACGTGGTGATGGTTGATATCTCCGATGCTGCAGTGCAAAAAGGCCTGGCCACCGTGGCCGGCAGCCTGGACCGCCTGATCAAGAAGGAAAAAATCACCGAGGCCGACAAGGCCGCCGCGCTGGGCCGCATAAAGACCTCCACCAGCTACGACGACCTCAAAGCCGCGCAATTGGTGATCGAGGCCGCCACCGAAAACTACGAACTCAAGCTCAAGATCCTCAAGCAGGTGGATGCCCTGGTGGGCCCCGAGGTGCTGATCGCATCGAACACGTCCTCGATCTCCATCACCAAGCTGGCGGCCGCCACCAGCCGCGCCGACAAGTTCATCGGCATGCACTTCTTCAACCCSGTGCCSATGATGGCGCTGGTGGAGMTSATCCGCGGCCTGCAGACCAGCGACGCCACGCACGACGCCGTGAAGGCCCTGGCCGAGGCCCTGGGCAAGAGCCCCATCACCGTGAAGAACGCGCCSGGCTTYGTGGTCAACCGCATCYTGGTRCCSATGATCAACGAGGCYTTCTTCGTGCTGKCCGARGGCMTSGCCACSCCCGAGGACATCGACGCSGGCATGAAGCTGGGCTGCAACCAGCCSATCGGCCCGCTGGCGCTGGCCGACATGATCGGTTTGGATGTGTGCCTGGCCGTGATGGASGTGTACCTGACCGAATTTGGCGACAGCAAGTACCGCCCCTGTCCGCTGCTCAAGGAAATGGTGGCCGCAGGCCGCCTGGGCCGCAAGACGGGCCAGGGTGTTTACACCTACTAACCGTTGAACGCGCTGCGTTGTCCCCCTGGGGACGGCGCAGTCCGCGCACCGGGTTTTCAATCGTGGAAACGAAAAGGAGACCCGGCCATGTCAGAAGTCAACACCACCACCCCATCCAGCACCACGCCCCCGCCCGAGGGCTGCATAGACACCCWGGTGMTCGGCCACGTGCTSYTGATCGGCATCAACCGCCCKGCCAAGCGCAACGGCTGGACGCCSCCSATGTTCMGSCAGCTGGCSGAGGCCTACACCCGRCTGGAYGACGACCCCGACCTGCGCGTSGGYGTGCTGCATGCCWTGGGCGACCACTTCACGGCCGGACTGGACCTGCCCGCCGTGAGCGCCTACATGCAGCGCGGCGAAAAAGCCATCCCCGAAGGCCTGGTGGAGCCGCACGACTACGGCCTGCCTGGCTACCGGCGCCGCACCAAGCCCATGGTGGTGGCGGTCAAGGGCATCTGCTTCACCGTGGGCATCGAGTTGATGCTGGGCGCCGACATCGTGGTGGCGGCCGACAACTGCCGCTTCTCGCAGATGGAGGTGCAGCGCGGCATCATGGCCACAGGCGGCGCCACGCTGCGCATGGCCGAGCGCGCGGGCACGGGCAATGCGCTGCTGCACCTGCTGACGGCCGACGAGTTCGGCAGCGCCGAGGCTTACCGCCTGAACTTTGTGCAGAAAGTGGTGCCGGCTGGCCAGGAGCTGGACGAGGCATTGGCGATTGCCCAGCGCATTGCCGCCCAAGCGCCGCGCGCGGTGGTGGCCACGCGCCTGAATGTGCTCAAGGCCATCGAGCAAGGCCAGACGGCTGCAGTGGCGGACTTCATCCCGGTGCAGAAGGAACTGGCCAACAGCGAGGATGCGGCCGAAGGCGTGCGCGCGTTTGTCGAGCGCCGGCCCGCGCAGTTCAGCGGGCGCTGAGGGCCTGGTGGTGCGTCGCCGCCAGAACCACCACGCACCAAACTCCAATCCAAATCGACCGCTAGCGCAGATAAATCAAGCGCCAACTGCTCCACTATTGATAGCGCCTCCTGAGGGCGACGTGGATGCGGCACCCCCGCATGCGCCAGCGGAGCGCGCGAATAGCACCGATGGCGCGGCGCCGCTCCCCCACCGGCACAATCCCATTCATTAACAAAGTTTTTCACAATTCAATTGCACGCAATTGAATTTACACCCACAATTCACCCCATGCCCAGCCACAGCACACCCCACACTCCCAGCCCTGCCATCCTGCGGCTGGACAACCAGGTCTGCTTTGCGCTGTATTCCGCCTCGCTGGCGATGACCAAGCTGTACAAACCGCTGCTCGACCGCATCGGCCTGACCTACCCGCAGTATCTCGTGATGCTGGTGCTGTGGGAGCAGGACGGCGTCACAGTGTCCGAGCTTGGCGAGCGCCTGTTTCTCGACTCCGGCACGCTCACGCCACTGCTCAAGCGCCTGGAGGCACAGGGCCACATTGCCCGGCTGCGCGATGTGCAGGACGAGCGCCGTGTGCGCATCACCCTCACGTCGCAAGGCCGAGCTCTGCGCGACCAGGCCGAGGCCATCCCGCCCTGTGTGCTGCAAAGCAGCCAGTGCTCGATTGCCGAGCTGACGGCCCTGACCTCCGAACTCAAGCAACTGCGGGACCGGCTCAGCGAGCAACGCTGACGGTCTGCAGACAGCACAAGAACCGATTCCCTCCACCGCCCGCCAGTGGGCAACAACCGCAAGGAAGACACCATGACCAAGCTCGAAAAAGTCCTGTACACCGCCAAGTCGCACGTGACCGGTGGCCGCGATGGCGCCGCCAAGACCGATGACGGCCGCCTGGAAGTCAAGCTGTCCTCGCCCGGCACGGCCGGCACCGGCACCAACCCCGAGCAGCTGTTTGCCTCCGGCTACGCAGCGTGCTTCATCGGCGCGATGAAGGCTGTGGGTGGCAAGATCGGCATCCCCGTGCCCCAGGACGTGTCCATCGACGCCGAAGTGGACCTGGGCCCCATCCCGAACGCCTACGGCATCGCCGCCCGCCTGGCCATCAGCCTGCCCGGCCTGGACAAGGAAACCGCCCAGAAGCTGGTSGACGCRGCCCACCAGGTCTGCCCSTACTCSAACGCCACGCGCGGCAACATCGACGTGACCATCACGATCGTCTGAGAACGTGTTGACGACCTCTCAGTGGCCGCGCAGCGGTCTTTGCGGGAGGGGATGCAAGGCGCGGTGCGCAGCCAATAGCTCGGCTATTGGCAAGTGCCGCAACGCCGCAGACCACCCGCAAAGGCCACTGCCCGAAGGGTTGGAGCGAAATCGGGCGATTGAACGCCCCGGCTGCTTGCATGGGCATGAGCCCATGCGGCGCACCCGACGCATCCACTCATCCCGATTGCGCTCCAACGCGGCCGCTGCGAGGCCGCCAACACGTTCTGCACCATGAGCCGCCAGCTGCTTCCCCGCATCGCGGTGGCCCTGGTGGCCATCGAGCATGTGTACATCCTCGTGCTCGAAATGTTCTTCTGGAACAAGCCCCTGGGCATGAAAACCTTCAACCTGACCCAGGAGCTGGCCGACGCCACCACCACGCTGGCGGCCAACCAGGGGCTGTACAACGGTTTTCTGGCGGCGGGCCTGTTCTGGGGGCTGTTCACCGGCAACCGGGTGTTCAAGGTCTTCTTCCTGGCCTGCGTGATCGTGGCCGGGGTGTTTGGCGCCGCCACCGCAGCGCCCAAGATCTTCTTCAGCCAGGCGCTGCCCGCGATCATTGCGCTGGGCCTGGTGCTGGCGCTGTACAAAAAACCCGCCGTACAGCGCAGCCTCTGAGCTATTAAATCAATAGCTGCTACCGCCCTATAGACGGGCGGTAGCAGCTATTTTTGCTTTGAATCCGGGAAAGCACGGCGGCCTGCAAGCTGCCATTCAGCCATGCGCGCGATGATGGGGTTGGAGACAACACCATGAAAATCGCCCTGCTGTCCGACATCCACGCCAACCGCCAGGCCCTGGACGCCTGCCTGCAACACGCCCGCGCACAGAGCGCCGAACAATTTGCGCTGCTGGGCGACCTGGTGGGCTACGGCGGCGAGCCCGTGGCCGTGGTGGAGCAGGCGCGCGACCTGGCCCAGCAAGGTGCCCTGTGTGTGCTGGGCAACCATGACGCCATGGCCCTGGCCCCGCCTGCCAACCCACGCAACCGCAGCGAGCTGGGAGCGCAATGGACGCACGACCAGCTCGGCAACAGCCACATCGCCTTTTTGCAGTCGCTGCCGCTCACGGCGCGGCTGGGCAGCAGCGCCTTGCTGGTGCACGCCAGTGCCGACATGCCCGCGCAGTGGCGGTATGTGGAAGACTCCAACGCGGCAGAGCGCAGCATGACCGCCGCGCAAGGCATCGACCCCGCCATCCGCTATGTGTTCTGCGGCCATGTGCACGAGCAGGTGCTGTACTTCCTCACGCCCACGGCCAAGCTGATGCGCTTTGCGCCCGAGCCCGGCGTGCCCGTGCCCGTGCCAACGCACCGCCAGTGGCTGGGCATCGTGGGCTCGGTGGGCCAGCCGCGCGACGGCGATGCGCGCGCCATGTACGCGCTGTTCGACGACACCGCCAAGCAGATCACGTTCTACCGCGTGCCCTACGACCACCTGGCCGCCGCCGCCGCCATCCGCGCAGCGGGCCTGCCCGGCTTCTACGCCGATCGGCTCGAAAAAGGCCAGTGACATGAAACTGCTGGAACCCGGCACCGAGATCGACGGCTTCCGCGTAGTGGACTGCATCCACGCGGGCGGCATGGCCCACATCTACGCCGTGGAATACGCGCAGGCAGACCGTAGCCCCGGCTTTGCCATGGCGATGAAGATCCCGCGCATGACGGCGGGCGACGGGGCCGAGAACATCGTGAGCTTCGAGGTCGAGCTGCAGATCCTGCCCGTGCTCAGCGGCCCGCATGTGCCGCGTTTTGTGGCGGCGGGCGACCTGATGCGGCTGCCCTACCTGGTCATGGAATACATCCCCGGCCAGACGCTGCAGCACTGGCTGGATGCGCCCGAGCGCTGCGACATCGCCACCATAGCCCGCCTGGGCGCGGCCACGGCGCGCGCAGCGCACAGCCTGCACCAACAGAACGTGTGCCACCTGGACCTCAAACCTGCCAACGTGCTCGTCAAGGAAGACGGCACGGCCGTGCTGCTGGACTTTGGCCTCTCGTGCCACGCCCACTACCCGGACCTGCTGGCCGAGGAAATGCGCCAGGCCGTGGGCTCGCCCGCCTGGATCGCACCGGAGCAGGTGGTGGGCGTGCGCGGCGACCCACGCAGCGACATCTTTGCCATCGGCGTGATGCTGTACGAGCTGGCCACCGGCGAGCTGCCCTTTGGCGCCCCCACCACCAGCGGCGGCATGCGCCAGCGCCTGTGGATGACGCCCGCGCCGCCGCGCAAGCACCGGGCCGACATCCCGCCCTGGCTGCAGGAAGTCATCCTGCGCTGCCTGGAGCCCGAGGCCGCAAGCCGTTACCCCTCGGCCGCGCACCTGGCGTTTGACCTGTCCAACCCCGAGCAGGTACTCATCACCGAACGCGGCGAGCGCACCGAGCGCACGCCGCTGCGCGCCCACCTGCGACGCTGGCTGCGCGCAGCGGGCATGCACTACACCCCCAGCCCCCTGCCCTCGCAGCAGATCGAAGACACGCCCATCCTCATGGTCGCCGTGCCCCATGCCGATGTGAGCGATGCCACGCTGTACTCGCTGCGCCAGGCCGTGGCCCGCTCGCTGGGCATCCGCCCCCGCGCACGGCTGGCCTGCGTGACGGTGGTGTCGCCCGGCGCCAGCAGCACCAGCGACAGCGAGCGCAGCGAAACCACGCTGCACCGCCAGCACATGGCGCGCCTGCGCCAGTGGGCCCAGGGGCTGGACCTGACCGGGCATGCCGTGAGCTACCACGTGCTCGAAGCGAGCGACGTGGCCCAGGCGCTGGTGCGCTATGCGGCCAGCAACCACGTAAGCATGATGATCCTGGGCGCCGCCACTCACGGGCTGCAAACCCAGCGCTTTTTTGCCACGGTGCCCATGCGCGTGGCGCGCGATGCGCCCTGCACCGTCATCCTGGTCAAGCAGGCGCTGCCGTTCGAGCAACTGGCCCAGCCAACAACCGATTGAACACTTCGGCACACGGAGCCTGTGTCGCCCAGGCGGCGCGCGCCGCTTGAGCGCACGCCCGCTTTGGTTTAGCGTCGCGGCATGAGCACCACCATCCTTCTCGTGCGCCAGGACCAGCTGGCCACCACCCGCCTGTTGACCACCGACGACACCCCGCTGGCCGAGGGCCAGGTCCGCGTGCGGGTCGAGTCGTTTGCCCTCACGGCCAACAACATCACCTATGCCGCGCTGGGCGACATGCTGAACTACTGGCAGTTCTTCCCCACCGGCGAGGCCGGCTGGGGCATCGTGCCTGTGTGGGGCTTYGSCASCGTGGTGCAGTCGCTGCACCCGGCCGTGGCGGTGGGCGAGCGGCTGTATGGCTACTGGCCCATGGCCAGCCAGGCCGTGCTGTCGCCCCAGCGTGTCAACCCCACGGGCTTCAGCGACGGCGCCCCGCACCGCGCGGGCCTGCATGCGGTCTACAACCACTACCTGCGCACCAGCACCGACGGGCTGTACCGCGCCGACAACGAGGACGTGCAGGCGCTCCTGCGGCCACTGTTCATCACCTCGTGGCTCATCGACGATTTTCTGGCGGACCAGCAGTTCTTTGGCGCCCGGCGCATGCTGCTGTCCAGCGCGTCGAGCAARACGGCCTACGGCACCGCCTTCCAGCTTGCACAGCGCGACGGCATCGAGGTCATTGGCCTCACCTCGCCCGGCAATGTGGCGTTTTGCGAAAGCCTGGGCTGCTACAGCCGCGTGGTCACCTACGACGCACTGGACCAGATCGACGGCGCCACACCCAGCGTCTACATCGACTTTGCGGGCAGCGTGGGCCTGCGCCAGCGCATCCACGCCCACTTCACGGGCCTGGCCTACAGCTGCTCGGTGGGCGCCAGCCACGTGCAGGACCTGGGCGGCGCAGGCCAGCTGCCCGGCCCGCGCCCGGTGATGTTCTTTGCGCCCGCCCAGGTCAAGAAGCGCCACACCGACTGGGGCGCCCAGGGTCTGAACGACCGCCTGGTGGCGGCCTGGAACCAGTTCAGCGCCGCCGTGTCGGCAGGGCCGCAGCCCTGGCTGGTGGTGCAGCGCCATGCGGGCCCCCAGGCCACGCAAGCCCTGTTTGCCACCGTGTTGGCGGGCAGCGGCGACCCGCGCGCGGGGCATATCGCGACGATGCTGCCCGCTTAAAGCCCGCAACCCGGCGGCCAAGGGCATGGCGGCGACAATGGGGCATGACCCCATTGCCCCCCGATACCGCTACCAACCCCGCCAACGACCAGCACCCCTACGCCCGCCTCACCCCCGACCAGGTGCTGGACGCACTGGCTGGCGTGGGCCTGTACGGCGATGGCCGCCTCATGGCCCTGTCGTCGTACGAAAACCGGGTGTACCAGGTCACGCTGGAAGACGGCGAGCGCGTGGTGGCCAAGTTCTACCGCCCAGGCCGCTGGAGCGAGGCGCAGATCCTCGAAGAACACGCCTTTGCCGCCGAGCTGATGGCCGCCGAGGTGCCCGCCGTGGGCCCGCTGGTGCTGAACGGCACCACCCTGCACCAGCACGATGGCTTTGCGTTCTCCGTCAGCCCCTGGCGCGGCGGGCGCCAGCCCGAGCTGGACGACTTTGAAGTGCTGGAATGGATCGGCCGCTTTCTGGCCCGCATCCACACCGTGGGCGCTGCCCAGCCCTTTGCACACCGGCCGACGCTGGACCTGGCCACCTTTGGCACAGCATCGCGCGACTGGCTGCTGATGAACGAGATCATTCCGCTCGACATGCAAGCCGCCTGGAAGACCCAGTGCGACAAAGCTCTTGATTTGATAGCTGCCAGCGCATATTTCACTAGCGCTACAGGCCAATTTGGCTTGAACAATGCCACCATGATCCGCCTGCACGGCGACTGCCACCCCGGCAACATCCTCTGGACCCCGCTGGATGAATGGGGCCGCGGCGGCCCGCACTTTGTGGACCTGGACGACGCGCGCATGGGTCCGGCCGTGCAGGATCTGTGGATGCTGCTGTCGGGAGACCGGCGCCAGCGCACCCAACAGCTTGGCGCTCTGATCGACGGCTACGAGCAGTTCCGCAGCTTCGACCGCCGCGAGCTGGCACTCATCGAGCCGCTGCGCACCTTGCGCCTGATCCACTACAGCGCCTGGCTCGCGCGCCGCTGGCAAGACCCGATCTTCCCGGTGAACTTTCCCTGGTTTGGCACCAGCGACTACTGGCGCGGGCAGGTGGACATGCTGATCGAGCAGATCGAGGCGATGGAGGAAGAACCGCTGGTGGCCTGACAAGGCGGACCGGGCGCGGACAGGCCCCACCAGCGCAGGCCAGGCCAGGCCATTGCAAACGATTGTCAACCCCTGCGCACAGCTGCCCGATGTGGGGCACCATCAAGGCACCTCTTCCCCAAAGAGGTGTTTCTTTGATTTCACGGCCCCCGGCCCAGAGCCCACCACCATGCGCATCGCAGTCCTTGACGACGACCTTCTCCTGCTGGAGCAGATCAAGGGCACCCTGGAATGCCACCACCATGTGTGCCACACCTACGCCGACGGCACCAGTCTGCTGAAGGCCCTGCGGCACGACACCTTCGACCTGCTGATCGTCGACTGGCACCTGCCGGACATGGAGGGCACCGAGGTCGTACAGACCGTGCGCGACATGAGCGGCATGCAGTTGCCAATCCTGTTCATCACCCGCCGCAACGATGAACGCGACGTGGTCGAAGCGCTCTCGCGCGGTGCCGACGATTTCATGAGCAAGCCCCTGCGCATGGGCGAACTCGTGGCCCGCATCACAGCGCTGCTGCGCCGCGCCTACCCCGAAAGCATGGGCGCCCGCATGACCTTCGGCGCCTACTGTTTTGACGCCGATAAGCGCTCTCTGAGCGTGCACGGCCAGCCCATCGAACTCAAGCACCGCGAGTACGAACTGGCCCTGTTCATGTTCCGTAACGCCGGGCGCCTGCTGTCCCGCACCCACCTGCGCGAAGCCGTCTGGGGCGACAGCGCCGAAACCCCCTCGCGCTCGCTCGACACCCACATGTCACGCCTGCGCACGAAGCTGGAGCTGACCGAGAACAACGGCTACACGATCTCAGCGATTTATGGGATGGGGTACCGGCTGGATCCTGTGGGCGCACCAGCCCTCCACCGCGCCCCTGGGCAGCAACGCGCCGCGACCACCGAAACACTTTCAGGGTAGTGGCCGGCAGTGCCCGTCGGCCAGGCTCAAGGCGAGGACGCGGCAGACGGCAGCGACCCGCGCCAGCTGCGGATCAGCACATCATTCACAAATTTGCGGTCCATCCACAGCCACAGCAGGATAGGCACCAGCGTAGGCAGCACCAGAGAGCCCAGCTGGTAGCCATACACAATGGTCTCCATTTGCCACTGGAACACTCTGAGCAGACGGATGTCTGCCTGGGCGGCCAACACCATTTGCATCAGGGCGCTCATCGTCAGACTGAATGCCTGGACCGGTAGCAGCAGGACATACCCTGCAGCCACACGGCCCAGGCGCCCCCGGCCTCGGGCCGCCAGCAGCAGCGCAATGAAAATCGGCAGCCCGTAGGCGTAGCGTGCTGTGCTGACATCGATGGTGATCTCCCCGCGTCGCCCGCCCGCGTCGGGAACAGGCACGGAAATCGCGGTATCCACCTCCATGGTACCCGGCGACAGATGCACCTGCCGCACCCACATCGGCGCACTCTGCTCCAGCGCCATGTGCGAAAGCGCCCCCACGGGGTAGGAAGTCCATGCGGACACCTGCGACCACACAGTCGTCAGGGCCACGATCCACCCGAAGGCAGACAGCATGAAGATCGTCAAGGGAGATAGTCGGCGCATGGGCAGTCCGTTCCTTCGCTTTCGGTTCATCGCACCGGCGGCGACAGGTCCAGAGACGCGCTCACCAGCGGGTCGGCAGGCTTTGGCGAGGCTGCGGAGTACGCCGGGGGCGCAGGTGGATCTTCAGGCGGCGATGGAGGCCCGGACGCTTCCTGCGACTTGCTGCCTGCGCGCACCCAGAGCAGCCAGACAACCAGCACGTCCAGCATGATGAGTGCCTGCCACAGGTACTCGTGCGCAAAGTTGAACACTTGCGTGTTCCACTGCCCGAGGTAGAAAAGACTGATCACCCGCACCACGTTGAGCCCTTGCACCGCCAGAAAGCCGACCAAAAGGCCCACCAGCTTGTGGCGCCAGGACGAGGGGAACGCCATCACGGCAGCAAACAGCACGATGCAGGCTTCGATGCCGTTGCATCCGGGCTCGATCGAAACACCAAAGCCGGTCGCGGTGTTCCAAAGCACCTTGCCCGCCGCCGCAGCGGTTTCGTCAAACAGCATGACCAACGCCACGCAGGCGCGCGCCAGCAACTCCGTCCATGGAAGAACCACATGCTGCTGTACCACGCCCAGCATGTTGATGCCGAAAAGGGAAAGCTGAAGCAGTACAAAGGTCAGAAAAAAACGCAGCATGAAAATCTTGGACAACAAAGCTGCCTGCAAAGATTCAGGCAAAGCTTCCATTATCGACAAACAAAAAAGCGGCCAGCACGCCTTGGT
>NZ_JBGFFF010000007.1:0-77195 GCF_056175785.1 Acidovorax sp. LjRoot204 | reverse complement strand
GCGTTAGCAGCATGGCCCACAGTACGCGGGGCGGCAGGCGGCTGCTGCCCGCGGGTGAGGATGGAGGCGCCGACGAGGACGGCAAGGGGCCGCTGCTCACTGCCGCCAGAAGAACACCGCCGCCATCACCAGCCCGGTAGCCACGATGCCCCAGCGGAGCACGTTGGCAGGCAGCTTGCGCGCTACGCGGGCACCGCCATACCCGCCTGCGGTGGCGGCCACCATCATCATCAGCGCCTGCGGCCACAGCACGATACCGCCCGCTGCGTAGATGGCCACCGCAATCGCGGTAAGCAGCGCAGAGACCAGGTTCTTCATGCCGTTCATGGCGTTGAGCTGGGTTTGCCCCAGCAGGCCGAAAAGTGCCAGCAGCAAGATGCCCAACCCGCCGTTGAAGTAGCCGCCATACCCCGCCACGGCCAGCATGCCCAGGGCCGCCTTCCACGGCGCGGCGGGGCCATGGGCCGACGCGCCGGCCCACTGGCGCAGCCGGGGCCCCAGTGCAAACAGCGCCGTGGCCGCCAGCAGCAGCCAGGGCACGACCTTGCGGAAGGTGGCATCGGGCGTGATCAGCAGGAGCGCCGCCCCGGCCGATCCGCCGATGAGGGCCAGCAACACCACTGCCCGCATGGACAGGCCAGGCGGTGGTTGCATGTCTTCCCGAAACCCCCAGGCCCCCGCCATGTAGCCCGGCAACAGCGCCACCGTGCCCGTGGCGTTGGCCACCACGGGCGGCACGCCGGTGAAGACGAGGGCAGGCAGGGTCAGAAAGCTGCCGCCTCCGGCAACGGCATTGAGGGCGCCGGCGACGAAGGCGGCGGTGACGAGCAGGGCGGTATCCAAAGTATCTCCTTGGCCGCAGTGTTGCGCGCGCGGCATTGCACCGATGTTAGGTGGAGATGCCGCGCTTTCGAGTCCGAATTGCGACCGTAAAAGGTGCGACTGCTTTGCGCGCGGCTGCGTTTTTCAGGTGGGCGATCCGCAGGCTCTTGGGGAAACCCTGCATCCGGTCAGGTTGCGTAGGGGTCTTCAAAACCCAGCTCGCGCAGGATGTCGGTCTCGTACGCCTCCATCTCCTCGGCGTCGGCCTCGCYGGTCTCGTGGTCCCAGCCCTGSGCRTGCAGCGTGCCGTGCACGAGCATGTGGGCGTAGTGTTCTTCCAGGCTCTTGTTCTGCTCCTTCGCCTCGCGCTCGATCACGGGGGCGCACAGCACCAGGTCGGCGGTCACCACGGGCTCCTGCGTGTAGTCGAAGGTGAGCACGTTGGTGGCGTAGTCCTTCTTGCGGTACTCGCGGTTGAGCTGCTGGCCTTCTTCAGCACCCACGATGCGCACGGTGATCTCCGCGTCGGTGGCCAGGGCGTGGCGGATCCAGCGCGTGACCTTGTGGCGGGGCAGCACAGCCCGGTGGGCGGCGGCTTCGTCAAACGCGCCAAACTGCAGCGACAGGGAGAGTTGGTTTAAAGACATTTGAGGTGTTTTAAGCTACCGGTGCCCAATTTATAAGCGTAAGTAGCTATCAAATTAGGAGTTCAGTCGCGGGTGCGGGCCGCTGCGGCACGGCGGGGGGCGTCGTAGGCGTCCACGATGCGGGCCACCAGCGGATGGCGCACCACRTCGGCGCTGGTGAAGTGSGTGATCGAGATGCCSTTSACGCGCYTSARYACGCGCTCGGCRTCGATSAGSCCGCTCAGGGTGCCTTTGGGCAGGTCGATCTGGCTSACGTCACCGGTCACCACGGCCTTGGCGCCAAAGCCAATGCGGGTGAGGAACATCTTCATCTGTTCGGGCGTGGTGTTCTGTGCCTCGTCGAGGATGACGAACGCGTTGTTCAGCGTGCGACCGCGCATGAAGGCCAGCGGCGCAATCTCGATGGCGTTGCGCTCGAAGGCCTTTTGCACCTTGTCATGCCCCATCAGTTCATACAGCGCGTCGTACAGCGGGCGCAGGTAGGGGTCCACCTTCTGCGCCAGATCGCCGGGCAAAAAGCCCAGGCGCTCTCCAGCCTCCACCGCCGGGCGGGTCAGCACGATCCGCTGCACGCTGCTGCGCTCCAATGCATCCACCGCACTGGCCACGGCGAGATACGTCTTGCCGGTGCCGGCAGGGCCGATGCCGAAGGTGATGTCGTGCGTGGCGATGTTCTGCAGGTACAGGTTCTGCGTGGGGGTGCGCCCGCGCAGGTCCGCGCGGCGGGTGTTGAGGATGATGGCGTCGTCCGGGGCCTCCAGCAGTTCGCTGTCGCCCGCCAGCATCAGCTGGATATAGTCCTCGCCAATGGGGCGCTCGGCCATCTCATACAGGGCCTGCAGCAGCTCCATCGCCTGCGTGGCCTTGGCCTTGGGGCCGTCGACCTTGAACTGCTCGTGCCGGTGCGCAATGCTCACCTGCAATGCCACCTCGATGGTGCGCAGGTGCGCATCGGCCGGGCCACACAGGTGGGTGAGCCGGGTGTTGTTGTGGGGGGTGAAGGTGTGGCGCAGGATCACGCGGATAATTCCAGTCAGGCAACGGAAAACAGCAAGAACGGCGGCGCGGCATGTCATGCCCGCGTCGTCAAAGGACATCAATGATAGGCAAATTGACCGGCACCCTGCTGGAGAAGAATCCCCCCGAGGTGCTGCTGGACTGCCACGGCGTGGGCTACGAAGTGAATGTGCCCATGAGCACGTTCTACAACCTGCCCGCCGTGGGAGAGCGTGTGAGCCTGCTGACACAGTTCATCGTGCGTGAGGATGCTCAGCTGCTGTACGGCTTTGCAACCGCCCCTGAGCGCCAGGCGTTTCGTGAGCTGATCAAGATCTCCGGCGTGGGACCACGCACTGCGCTGTCCATCCTGAGCGGGATGGGCGTGAGTGACCTGGCGCAGGCGATTTCGCTGCAGGAGGCGGGCCGTTTGGTGAAGGTGCCGGGCATTGGCAAAAAGACAGCCGAGCGTTTGCTGCTGGAGCTCAAGGGCAAGCTGGGTGCGGACATGGGTGCTGTGCGTGGCGCGGCCACCAGCGATGCGCAAGCCGACATTCTGCAGGCGCTGTTGGCTTTGGGCTACAGCGACAAGGAGGCGGCTGCGGCGCTCAAGGCGCTGCCAGCGGAGGTGGGGGTGAGTGACGGAATTAAGCTGGCGTTGAAGGCGTTGGCCCGCTGATAATCGCCCCGAAATGTTCGCCCCACAATGGTTTAGTGGTGACCCTTTTGAGGCTTGCAAGCGTGAGTCGTAGCGATTTCTAGGATGCAGACAATGAAAAAGTTTTCCGTAGTGCGTTGGGTACCCGCCCTCTTCTCGGCAGCAGCGCTGCTGGTGGCGTGTGGTGGTGGCACAGGTGACGCGGCACCTAACGCTCCGTTGCTGTCTCAGGTGGACAGCAGGGTTCAGCCTGTAGAAGCCGTGCAGGATGTTTCTCGAGTGAAGTCCCGCAGTGCCACTGCAGCGCCGTCAGCAGCTGTGGTCGCGTTGGAAGAACTGGCTACGGAAAAGACCCAGTCAGTGGACTCGGTGGGGCCACGGCTCGTGGGGCAAGGCCGTGATGTGGAGGCGACCAAGTCTGTGTCTGCGATGGGAGCTCTGTGGAAGTGGCGCAAAGCACCTGCGGGTGGCTTGGTTGCTGCGGTGAGCTTCAGCGCGGAAGGGGCCTATGGTTTGCGGCTGGGAGTGCTTGTTCAGCAGCTTCCGGGCAGCGCAGTGGTGCGCGTTTATACGCAGGCGGCGCCTGACAAGGTGTTCGAGATCTCCGGGCAGGAAATTCTCCAACTGATCGAGCGCAATCAGGCTGCGGGCGACCGTTCGGATGCTGCTCGCACGTGGTGGACACCTGATACCGGGGGCGGCGAGGCGACCTTGGAGGTGGAGTTGCCACCTGGTATTGCCGCGAGTACCTTGCAAATTTCGGTGCCCCAGCTGTCGCACATCTTCGCGAACTTGTCCGTACCCACCGAGCAGGAATACCAAGAACAAATTCAGCAGAATGCGAAAGCCATCGGCGATGCCGACACCTGTAACCTGGACGCCACTTGCTACAACGACGGCGCCAACGAACGCAATGCGGTCGCGCGCATGGTATTTGTTAAAGGAGCGAATGCCTACCTGTGCACAGGCACATTGCTCAACGATGGCAGCTCCAGTGGCAAGCCTTACTTCCTGAGTGCCAACCACTGTATTTCAGATCAGACCGTGGCTTCGTCCTTGCAGACGGACTGGTTCTTCCGTTCGTCGAGCTGTAACAGTGGTGCACTGCAGAGTTCGAGTACCAAGAAGGTAGGAGGGGCCAAACTTCTCTACGCCAGTGCCGATACCGATACATCGTTTCTCTTGCTCAACGACACACCTCCCGCAGGAGCGGTTTTTGCGGGGTGGGATGCATCTGCCGTGGCTGCAGGAGTCTCTACCATCGGTTTGCACCATCCCCGTGGCGACCTCCTTAAGTTGAGCTATGGGGCAGTGGTCGGCCAATCGACTTGCACCACGATCTCTGACACGCAATTTTCGTGTGGAGGGACCAGCGGTAACTACTACCGAGTTAACTGGAGCCAAGGCACTACCGAGGGGGGCAGCAGTGGTTCTGCGCTGTTCAGGAACGGCAAGGTGGTAGGCACCCTGTATGGAGGGAGTGCCATTTGTACCAACAAGTCGTCATCGGACTTCTATGGCCGTTTTGACGTGGCTTACAACGCTGCTTTGAAGAACTGGCTGGCATCGGCAGTCAGCAGTGGTCGCGCAGCTGTTTACCGGTTTTACAACAGCAAAACTGGCGCGCATTTCTACACGGCCAGTGCTGCCGAGCGGGATTTCGTGATTAAAACCTTCCCAGAGTTCGGATATGAAAATATCGCGTTCTACGCTTATCCGGATGCCAGCTCCGGCAAGGACCCCGTGTTTCGTTTCTACAACGCCACCAGCGGCGCACATTTTTACTCGGGCAGTGTGGAAGAGCGCGACTATGTGATCACTCATTTTCCTGAATATCGCTACGAGGTCGTCAGCTGGTATGCACAGAAGGGTGAGGGCAACGAGTCTTCTCCGATCTACCGTTTCTACAACGCAAAGACGCGAGCACACTTTTACACGATCAGTGCTGCTGAGCGCGACTTTGTGATTCAGGTCCACAAGGACTTTCAATATGAGGGCCCCATGTACTACGCATGGACTTCGCAGTGAGTTTGTGCCGCAGTATCTAAGGCGCAGACTCTCCCTGCTCACACAATGACCATCCAGACCGACGACTTCACCCCTGCCCCCGCCAAACGCGTCATCTCCGCAGTTCCCGTTTCCCCCCAAGAGGAGGCCATCGAACGTGCCCTGCGCCCCAAACTCTTGCAGGAGTATGTGGGCCAAGCCAAGGCCAGGGAGCAGTTGGAAATATTCATCGGTGCGGCGAGGAAGCGGGGTGAGGCGCTGGACCAYGTGCTGCTGTTCGGCCCGCCCGGCCTGGGCAAGACCACGCTGTCGCACATCATCGCGGCGGAGTTGGGCGTGAACCTGCGCCAGACCAGCGGCCCGGTGCTGGAAAAGCCCAAGGACCTGGCGGCGCTGCTGACCAACCTGGAAAAGAACGACGTTCTCTTCATCGACGAAATCCACCGCCTGTCACCCGTGGTGGAGGAAATCCTCTACCCTGCGCTGGAGGACTACCAGATCGACATCATGATCGGCGAGGGSCCGGCAGCGCGCAGCATCAAGCTSGACCTTCAGCCCTTCACCCTGGTGGGCGCCACCACSCGYGCSGGCATGCTSACCAAYCCGYTGCGCGACCGCTTCGGCATCGTGGCGCGGCTGGAGTTCTACACGGCCGAGGAGCTGGCGCGCATTGTCCAGCGCAGTGCCGGGTTGCTCCATGCACCGATGGATGAGGAGGGTGGCTTCGAGATCGCCCGCCGCTCGCGCGGCACACCGCGCATTGCCAACCGGCTGCTGCGCCGGGTGCGCGACTATGCAGAGGTCAAGGGCGATGGGCGCATTACCAAACCCATTGCCGACAAGGCGCTKGCSATGCTYGAYGTSGACCCGCARGGCTTYGACSTGATGGACCGCAAGCTGCTCGAAGCCGTGATCCACCGCTTCGATGGCGGCCCCGTGGGGCTGGACAACATCGCGGCCAGCATTGGCGAAGAGGCTGGCACCATCGAGGACGTGATCGAACCCTACCTGATCCAGCAGGGCTTCCTGCAGCGCACGCCGCGCGGGCGCATTGCCACGCTGGCGGCGTTCCGCCACCTGGGGGTTACGCCGCCGAAGGCGAGCGGGCAAGATCTGTTTGGGGTGTGAGGGGCGTGGCAGAGCTGGGCTCTGCGCGGGCTGTGCCCCGCAGCATGCCTGCCACGATCAGCGCCTGTGCAGCGTAATACGTCGCCAGCACCCAGACCTGCGCCATGGGTAGGGGCGTCACAAACCGGTTGGTGGCCAGCAGCGAGTCGCTGAGCATGAAAAACCCGGCGCCGATGGCGACACACAGCGAAGCGGCGTCGCGCAACACGGTGGCGCGGCCAATGGCCTGGGCCGCCATCAACGCAATCACCAGCACATAGGCTGCGACGGGCGCGCGGAGTGCAGGTGGCAGGCCACTCGTCCACAGAAAGGCGTACATGGCCGTGCCGATGCCCAGCGTGGCCGCTAGTGCACCCCGGTGCGGAAACCATGCCTGTCCACTTTTGAACAGCGCCACATAAAACAGATGCGCCACCAGAAAGCTCACCAGGCCGGGGATGAAGAAGCCCTGGAACATGAGGAACACATCCCCCGCCAATGACCCGCCCAGGGCAGCGATGAGCAAGGCCCATGGCGTTTTTGAGCCCAATGCACCCCTTGCGCTAGTCGAATATGCACTGGCAGCTATCAAAATAATAGCAATCGCCATGGTCAGCGGTTTGAACAGCCAATGCCATTGTGTGAACTCCAGCGCACTGGTGGCCGTGGCCAGTGCCGCGCTTTGCAGCATCAGCGCCATCAGCATGCCGATGCGCCCCTGCATCACCGCGCCCAGCGACCATTGCACTGTCAGCAGCACGGCGAACCAGACGGCGTTGTGCGCCAGCGGCGCCGTATCGGCCTGCCACAAAAAGGCCGCCACGCCCCCGAGCAGCAGCACAAACTGCACCAGTGCAAACCATTGCACGGCGCGCGACATCGGTGGGTGGTAGAGCGCCATCTGCGCCATGCTGAAGGCCGGCTTGGGAAAGCGCTCCGCCACGTCCGCAGGCCGCCAGCCCGGCGGCTTGATCCAGACCTTGAGCTTGTCGAGCCAGCTGCATGCGTGCCAGCTGTCGTGCGCCAGCCCGGCGTACACTTGGGCGTTGGCCCACAGCGGGTCCCAGCTGTTGAGCAGGCCGCGCGTGCCGTACACACATTTCTCCTGCGCGTCTTCATCCTTGAAGGTGCCAAACAGTCGGTCCCACAGGATCAGGATGCCGCCGTAGTTTTTGTCCAGATAGGCGTCGTTGACGGCATGGTGCACGCGGTGGTTGCTGGGGCTGCAGAACCAGCGGTCGAACCAGCCCAGGCGCCCCACCTGCTCGGTGTGCACCCAGAACTGGTAGAGCAGGTCAATCAGCGCCACGACGCCGAACACCAGCGGCGGAACGCCCGCCAGTGCCATGGGCACATAAAAGATCCAGCCCAGCAGCGCGCCCGAACTCGTCTGGCGCAGCGCGGTGCTGAGGTTGTAGTCCTGGCTCTGGTGGTGCACCGCGTGCGCGGCCCACAGCACCGCCGATTCATGCCCCATGCGGTGGAGCCAGTAGTAGCAGAAGTCGTAGAACACCAGCGCCAGCAGCCAGCCGGGCAGGCTGGCCCAGAACGCATCGTTGCGCCACAGCGCCACGTGCTCGAACAGGGCGGTGTAGATGCCAATGCGCAGCAGCCGCGTGAACACTGCGCTGGTCTGGCTCAGCATGCCCAGGCTGATGCTGCTGACGGCATCGGCCAGGCGGTAGGTGTTGCGCTGGCGCTTGAAGCCAATGGCCAGCTCAAGGGCGATCAGCAGGAAGAAGACGGGTGTGGCAAGGACGATGATCTGGCTGGGGCTCATGTTGCCGGATTGTGGTCCAGCAGCCAGCTCACACCGGGGCAGGTGAACCCCTATAGCGCCGGTGTTTAGAGGGCTGCGCCTATGTCAGCGCTCCCCGTGCATCCACCCGGATGATGCGCTCCACCGTGCCGGCCGCCAAACCGCCGCGCACGCCGATCAAAAAGTCATGCAGATTGACCGTGGGGTCGCAATGGCCAGGGATGAGCCAGAGCATGTGTCCCAGGCTGGGCAGGCGGGCATCGGGAGCGTCCGCGTAGAGCAAGCCATGCTCGTCGCCCCCGTTGGCATAGCGCAGGGTGCGGTCGGCGGGCAGCAGGGCCACCGTGGGCAGGCCGGAGTCAATGGCGTGGCTCTTGTGACCGGCGTCGCACACGGCGTGGGTGTCGCGCACCGACACCACCTGGGTCTTGACGTACAGCGCATGTTCAAACGCGGGCTGCGCAGGATCGCGTTCGTTGCGCGCGTAATCTGCGTCCATGAACAAAAACGAGCCCGCCTGCAACTCGCCAAACACGCCGCTGGCGGCCTCGTGAACCAGGGTGCCTGTGCCTGATCCGGTGATCAGCGGCACGGGCAGCCCGGCGGCTTCGATGAGCTGGCGCGTGTGATCCGCCGCGCGAACGACAGCGGCGATGGTCTCGCGCCGACCCACGCTGCTGGCCAGGTGCTGGGCGCGCCCATGGTAGGCCTGCAGCCCCGCAAACCGCAGGCGAGGGCTGCGCGACACGGCCAGCGCGAGAGGTACTGCGGCCTCGCCCGGCGGCACGCCGCAGCGGCCCTGGCCCACGTCGATCTCGACCAGCACATCAATGCCTGCGTCGCTGCCGTACTGCGCCATGGCTTCGGCCAGGCGTTCGATGCCGTCGATGTGGTCCACGGCCACGCCCAGGCGACCGCCGCGTGCCGCCAGCAGCGCCGCCAGCCGCGCCACGCGGTGCAGCTTGGGCATGGCAATGACCTGGTTGGTGATGGTGATGTCATCGACCCCGCCAGCGGCCAGCGCCTCGGCCTCAGCGACCTTCTGCACGCACACGCCCTGGGCGCCAGCGCGTTGCTGCAGCAACGCGAGTTCGGCGCTCTTGTGCAGCTTGGCATGGGGGCGCCAGCGCACGTGGTGCTTGCGCGCGAAGTCGGCCATGCGCTGGATGTTGCGGTCCATGGCATCCAGGTCCACCACCAGAGCGGGGGTGTCGATAGCGTCCACCCGCTGGCCGATGGTGGATTGCAATTCAGGCGTGGTTTTCATCGCGCAGGACAATCTGGTCAAGGTGTTGGGTGTCCGCCCAGCCGACGAGGGTGAGGCCGTCAGGCGTCCACAGCAGGCGGTTGATGGCGGCGTTGGAGAGTTGCCAGGTGCGCGGCGCCTGGATGTCCTGGCGCGTGGCCAGGCGGTACAGCACATCGAGCACGCCGCCGTGCGCCACCATCACCACCTGCTCGCCCACATGCTGCTGCGCCAGCGCGGTCACGGTGCGTTCGATGCGGTCACGCAAGGTGACAAGGGACTCGCCGCCCTCGGGCGTGTAGTGGGGGTCGCGCTTGCGCCAGCGCAATGCGTCCTCGGGCAGCTCGGCCTCGATCTCGGCAAACGTGCGGCCCTGGAAGTGCCCGAAGCTGCGTTCGCGCAATCCCGGCTCGGTCTTCAACGGGGCGCCTGTGGTGTGGGCCACGGCCTGGGCGGTGGCGTGCGCGCGTTGCAGGTCGCTGGAGTAGATGGTTGCAATCGGTTCGCCCACCAGGGCCTGGGCGACCTGGGCGGCCTGCCACAGGCCGGTGTCGTTGAGCGGAATGTCCAGGTGGCCCTGGATGCGGGTGTCCACGTTCCAGGCGGTTTCGCCGTGGCGGATGGCAACGATGCGGGTGGCGTGCATGCAATAGACTGGCGTAGAGGGAATCAGTGTGAGGGCGGAACCAATGGCAGGCGTACTTGCCGTGGCCCCTCGGGCGGCTTCGGAAAGCCGTTGAGCGCCGCGTCGAACAGCACGCCATAGACGGCCGGATCGCTCACCCACACATCTTCGTGCACGGCGGAGGTTTCGTACACGACGGCCTGGGTGCTGGCGTCGCGCATCACGATGCTGACCGCGCGGCGGTGCAGGGGCGTGGGCTCGCCAAAACGCCACATGCCATGCACCCCCCAGCCCCGTCCATGCCAGCCGCCCATGCCCCAGGGGCCGGGGCCGTAAGCGCCGTACGGGCGGAACGGGTCATAGCGCGGCACGGCGTCGGCCTGCACGCCCAGCTGCACCAGCAGACGGGGCGCAGCATCGTCGCGCTGCAGGCCCGCGCGGGCCAGGGCCTGCTCGGCCAGTGTGGTGATGGTGTCGAACGAAGGGGCCTGCTGCGAAGGCAGGCGCTCAATGCGGTACGTGGCAGGTGCGGGCACGGCCGCTAGCGCTGAGAAGCTCTGCACCTGGCCCTCCACCACGCGGGTGGTGCTGCAGCCTGCGAGCAGGGTGACGGTGAGGCCCAGGAGCAGGGCGGCAATCCATCGGCGTTGTGTCATGGTCAGAGTGTCCTGAAACAAGGATCTCCGTGAGAGTGCCGCTGGCACCGGCAGTTCACGACAGTTGCACCACCTGCACGCCGGGCAGCGATGGCGATGGCGCCGCAAACTCTTCCTTGTCAAAGGCCTTGTCGCCGTCTTCGCTGGCGATGCCGGTGGCCTTGGCGTTCTTGAAGTCGTACAGGCTGCCGTCCAGCAGGTGCGAGGGCACCACGTTCTGCAGGGCGTTGAACATGTTCTCCACGCGGCCGGGGAAGCGCTTTTCCCATTCGCGCAGCATCTCGCCCACCTGCTTGCGCTGCAGGTTCTCCTGGCTGCCGCACAGGTTGCACGGGATGATGGGGAAGTTGCGGTGCGCGGCCCAGCGGGCGGTGTCTTTCTCGGCGACGTAGGCCAGCGGGCGGATCACCACATGCTTGCCATCGTCGCTGACCAGCTTGGGGGGCATGCTCTTCATCTTGCCGCCAAAGAACATGTTGAGCAGCAGCGTCTGCAGGATGTCGTCGCGGTGGTGGCCCAGCGCGATCTTGGTGCAGCCCAGCTCATCGGCCACGCGGTACAGRATGCCSCGGCGCAGSCGGCTGCACAGGCYGCAGGTGGTCTTGCCCTCGGGGATCAGCTTCTTGACGATGCTGTAGGTGTCCTSGTTCTCGATGTGGAAGGGCACGCCGGTGCTGGCCAGGTACTCGGGCAGCACATGCTCAGGAAACCCCGGCTGCTTCTGGTCCAGGTTCACGGCCACCAGGTCAAAGTGAATGGGCGCGCGGGCCTTGAGCTTGAGCAGGATGTCGAGCAGCGCATAGCTGTCCTTGCCGCCGGACATGCACACCATCACCTTGTCGCCTTCTTCAATCATGTTGAAGTCGACGATGGCCTTGCCGACTTCGCGGCACAGGCGCTTTTCCAGCTTGTGGGTTTCACGCTCGATCTTCATGCGGGCGGCGCCGCTGGCGGCTGCCTCTGCAGGCTCGTCGGCCCAGCCGACGGGGGCGGAGAGGGCGGGGTTGGTGGTCGGGGCTTCGTTCACTACGGTGCTCATGGGGTCACCACTGTCCTGTCTCGACGCGAATGGCCACTTCGCAGTCGTCAAAAATTTCGAGTTTGGCAATCTTCACGCGCACGCCCAGCACGCCGGGCAGTTGCATCAGGCGGTTGGCCAGCTTGCCGATCAGGCTCTCCAGCAGGTTCACATGCTCGGCCGTGCACTCGTCGATGATGATCTGGCGCACACGCCGGTAGTCCAGCACATGGCCAATGTCGTCGTCGCGCGGGGCCAGCGGCTGCACGCCCAGGCTCAGTTCGGCATCGACCTGGATGGGTTGCGGGTCGGTCTTTTCGTGGTCGAGGATGCCCAGGTTGGCATCGAAGCGCAAACCGGTGAGCGTCAGGATCTGCGTGCCAGTCATCTGGGAAGGGGTCTGTGTCATGGTGGGGGCTCGTTGTGTGCGCAAGCGCTGGGCTCACATCAACGAGAAATCGCGGTCAAACTTCATCAGGTGCTGGCCGCCATCGACCAGCAGCGTGGTGCCGGTGATGGAACGGTTCTCCAGCGCAAATTTCACCGTGGCGGCCAYGTCCTCGGCGGTGGAAGAGCGGCCCAGGGGGCTGAGGGAATGCAGCTGGGCGAACTTTTCGTCGCTCAGCATATGGCTGGTCAATGTGAGGCCGGGTGCCACGCCCACCACACGCACGCGCGGCGCCAGGGCCAGCGCCAGCATGGTGCCGGCGGCTTCCAGCGCGGCCTTGGAGAGCGTGTAGCTCATGAAGTCGGGGTTCTGGTTCCAGAGCTTCTGGTCCAGCAGGTTGACCACGGCGCCCTGCGCGTCGGCCTCACCCGCCGCCACCCGGTCGGCCAAATGCTGGTGCAGGGCCTGGGCCAGCAGCACGGGGGCCGCGGTGTTGCTGCGCAGGTGCTTTTCGAGCGCGGCAAAGCCAAAGGTCTCTACGTTGTCGTGCTCGAACAGGGAGGCGCTGTTGACCACCGCGTCAACGCTGCCAAAGTGCGCCACCACGCGGGGCAGCAGGCCGCGCACGGCGGCTTCGTCATCAAAATCGGCCTCAAAATGGGCGCTTGCGCTAGTCAATCTTGCACATTCAGCTACTGTATTGATAGCATCTTGCGCTGACGAGCGGTAGTGCACCGCCACCTGCCAGCCGCCGGCAGCCAGGGCCAGCGCAATGCTGCGACCCAGGCGCTTGGCGGCACCGGTCACCAGCACGGTGCGGGGGCGGTGGGGAAGGGGAGGGATGGACATGTGGGGGACAATGCGGGCCGTGACCCAAAGACCCGACAGTTTAACGACCGCCCTGCACCAGCACATCACCCAGGCCATTGCCGCCGAGGGTGGATGGCTGGGTTTTGATCGCTTCATGGCCTTGGCCTTGTACACGCCCGGCCTGGGCTACTACGCCAACGATTCCACCAAATTCGGTGCCATGCCGGAGTCGGGCAGCGACTTCGTGACCGCGCCCGAGATGACCCCACTGTTCGGCCAGACCCTGGCCGTGCAGGTGGGCGAGGCGCTGGCCCAAACCGGCACCGACGAGGTCTGGGAGTTCGGCGCGGGCTCGGGCGCGCTGGCGCTGCAGTTGCTGGATACGCTGGGCGACCAGGTGCAGCGCTACACCATCGTCGATCTGTCGGGCAGCCTGCGCGCGCGCCAGCAGGCCAAACTGGTGGCGCATGCCCACAAGCTGCGCTGGGTGGATGCCTTGCCTGAAAAATTCAGCGGCGTGGTGGTGGGCAACGAGGTGCTCGATGCCATGCCCGTGCAACTGCTCGCCCGCCACGGCGGCCAGCAGGGCGGTGTGTGGCATGAGCGCGGAGTGGCGGTAGCTCAGGACGGCAGTTTTGCCTGGGCCGACCGCCCCACCGACCTGCGCCCGCCCATCGACATCGAAGGCCCGCAGGATTACCTGACCGAGATCCACGCCCAGGGCGAAGGCTTCATGCGCATGCTGGCCGACCGGCTCACGCGCGGCGCCGCCTTCTTGCTGGACTATGGGTTTGGCGAAGACGAGTACTACCACCCCCAGCGCCACATGGGCACCGTGATGTGCCACCAGGGCCACCTGGCCGATGGCGACCCGCTGGTGGCGGTGGGGCTCAAGGACATCACTGCCCACGTCAACTTCACCGCCATGGCGCTGGCCGCGCAGGAGGCGGGCCTGAACGTGCTGGGCTACACCACGCAGGCGCATTTCCTCATCAACTGTGGGTTGCTCCCCAAAATGGAGCTGCTACCACAAGCGGGACGGGCGACAGCGGCCAAATTGATCATGGAACACGAGATGGGCGAGCTGTTCAAGGTGCTGGCCGTGGGGGCAGGCGAGCCCTGGGAACCCGTGGGGTTTGCGCACGGGGACCGGTCGCACCGGTTGTGATCCAGGTATTCGTGTGCTTCGAGAAAGATAGCTGCAGGCGCTTGGTGGGCAAGCGCTAGAGCCGAATTTGGCTTGAAGTTTCCTTGGCTTCGACCGGTTCAGCCTGAACGGTCGGAGATCTTGTGGGAGCTCCCCGCCACCAGCGTCATCCCATCGCTGCGGTCCTTGAGTCCCACCCCCGTGAGCCCCAGTTGCCGCGCCTCCTGGCACAGCCACCACAGGCGCGCAGCGGCGGCGGCGGGGGGCAGGCCTTCCGGCCGCACGTTGGAGATGCAGTTGCGCTGCGCATCGTTGCGCCCCACCTGCGGGTGCCAGGTCAGGTAGATGCCCAGGCTGTCGGGCGAGCTGAGGCCCGGCCGCTCGCCGATCAGCACCGCCACCAGGCGCGCGCCCAGCAGTGCGCCCACCTCGTCACCCAGCGCCACGCGGGCCTGTTGGGCAATCACCACGGGGCCCAGCTGCCAGCCTGCGGGCGCCTGTTGGCAAATCGCGTCGATGAGCGGTGGCGCCTGCCGCGCCACGGCCAGGGATGAGAGGCCGTCGGCCACCACCAGCAGCAGGTCCACGGGGCGGCCGCCGTTGTGCTGATCGCCCAGTGAGCGCAGCGCCTGCGCATCGGTATCGCACAGCCGCCGGCCCAGGTCGGGGCGCAGCAGGTAGGTGGCACGGTCGGGGGCGGCGCTGTGCACGGGGAGCGTTGCGCAGCCCTGGGCCTGCAGCTGGGTGGCCAGCGCTTCGGCGTCCAGGGGGATGTGCACGGCATCGCGCGCCTGCGCATGGGCCAGGCCAAAACGCAGCAGCTCGGCCGTGGGCAGGGCTGCGCCCGCACGCCCCAGGGCCAGGCGTGCCTGGGTGTGGGCGCGCAGGTCGTCCCAGGGGTCGGGAGGGATGCCGTGTGGCGCTGGTTCGTGTGTCATGCGCCCAGCCTCCATTGCCGCATTTGTGCCAGCGCCGGGTGTTGATCGTGGGCAGGCAGCAGGCGTCCGCCTGCATCGGTGACGTGCATGCGCTGCAGCCACGCGCCAAACTCGGGTGCGCACTGCAGGCCCAGCACCTCGCGCAGATACAGCGCGTCGTGGAACGAAGTGCTCTGGTAGTTGAGCATGATGTCGTCCGCCCCTGGCACGCCCATGATGAAGGTCAGGCCCGCCGTGCCCAGCAGCGTCATCAGCGTGTCCATGTCGTCCGAATCGGCCTCGGCGTGGTTGGTGTAGCAAACATCGCAGCCCAGCGGCACTCCCAGCAGCTTGCCGCAGAAGTGGTCTTCCAGGCCCGCGCGGATGATCTGCTTGCCGTCGTACAGGTACTCGGGCCCGATGAAACCGACCACCGTGTTGGTCAGCAGCGGCGCAAACGCGCGGGCCACGCCATAGGCCCGCGCCTCGCAGGTCTGCTGGTCCACCCCGTGGTGCGCGTTGGCCGACAGGGCGCTGCCCTGGCCGGTTTCAAAGTACATCACGTTGTCGCCCACGCCATCGCCAAAGTTTTTTCCGCGCCGCAGGGACAGTGCCGCCTCGCGCGCTTCTTGGAGCAGCGCCAGCGAAATGCCAAAGCTCGCGTTGGCCGCCTCCGTGCCCGCAATCGACTGGAACACCAGGTCCACCGGCGCGCCTTGCTCCACCATCTGGATGGTGTTGGTCACATGCGTGAGCACACACGACTGCGTAGGGATCTGCAGCCGCTCGATCACGTCGCCCAGCATGTGCACCAGCCCGGTGAGCGCTGCGATGCTGTCGGTGGCGGGGTTCACGCCAATCACCGCGTCGCCCGCGCCATACAGCAGGCCGTCGATCATCGACGCCGCAATGCCGCGCAGGTCGTCCGTGGGGTGGTTGGGCTGCAGCCGCACGGCCAAGTGGCCCGGCAGGCCGATGGTGTTGCGAAACCGCGTGACCACGCGGCATTTGCGCGCCACGGCGATCAAGTCCTGGTTGCGCATGAGCTTGCTCACGGCGGCCGCCATCTCGGGCGTGATGCCGGGTGCCACGGCGGCGAGCAGGGCGCTGTCGGTGCTGTGGGCCAGCAGCCAGTTGCGGAAGTCCCCCACGGTGAGATGGGCGAGGGGCGCGAACGCGGCGGCGTTGTGGGTGTCGAGGATGAGGCGCGTGACCTCGTCGCTTTCGTAGGGGATGAGCGCCTCGCTCAGAAAGCGCGTCAGGGGGATGTCGGCCAGGCACAGGCGCGCGGCCATGCGCTCCACAGCCGATGTGGCTGCCACGCCTGCCAGGGCGTCGCCCGAGCGCAGCGGCGTGGCCTTGGCCATCACCTCGCGCAGGTCGCTGAACTGCCAGCGCTCGCCGCCAATGGTGTGCTGGTAGGCCATGGTGTGCTCTGCCCCTTCTGAATTGATCAGGCCACCACGATGTGGCAGCCTGCTGCCTGCAGGGCCGAGAAGGCGGGCAGGGCGCGGGCACCCGCGTCGGTGACCAGCGTGCCCACGTCGGACAGGCTGGCATAGGTCACGCGGCTGGCTTGCCCCACCTTGCTGTGGTCGGCCAGCAGGAGCAGCTCTTTGGCCTGCGCGGCCATGGCGCGGGCCACGGCGGCCTCGTGGTGTTCAAAGCTGGTGGCGCCGCTGTGCACGCTGATGCCCACGGGCGAGAGCAGGGCCACATCGGCGCGGTAGCGGTGGATTTCGGCCACGGTGGTGTCGCCGTGCGTGGCCTGCACGGCAGGGTCGGTGCGGCCTCCGAGCAGGATCACGTCGTTGCGCGCACTGCGCCCGGCGTCGGCCGCAGCGAGCTTGAGCGCCACGTTCAGCCCGTTGGTAATGATGGTCAGGCCCGACAGGCTGGACAACGCTTCGGCCAGCAGGGTTGTGGTGCTGCCCGCGTCAATGAACAGCGTTTGCCCCGGCTGCAGCAGCTGCAGGGCGGCGCGGGCGATGGCGCGCTTTTCGCGCGCACGCACCGCCTGGCGCACGGCCAGCGGGGGTTCGGGCTCTGGCCCCTGGGCCACCACGCCCCCGTGCACGCGCCGCAGAATGCCCTGCGACTCCAACGCGAGGATGTCGCGGCGCACGGTTTCGCGGGACACGTCCAGGTCTTGCGCAATGCGCTCCGTGCTCACCCGCGAGAGCGTGGACAGCAGGGTGCGGATGCGGAGGAAACGTTCTTCTTGCAGCATGGTGGCGATGTTAGGCGGGCTTGGAACCAGGTTTTCGGCGCTGCGTGCCAAAGTGCAGCAGCAACGCCAGCGACCCCACCACCGCCATGATGCAGGTAGAGAACGCTGCGGCCTGCGAGGTCAGCCCTGCTTCATCCAGCCGCATCACCGTCACCGCCCCCATGGGCAGCGAGGGCGTGATGAGGAAGATCACCGCCGACAGCGTGACCATGGACCGCATGAACAGAAACGCCAGCACCGCCAGCAGCGTAGGCAGCAGCGCGGGCAGGTACACATCGCGCAGCACGCGGGCGGTGCTGCCGCCCAGCACGGTGGTGGCGTCTTCCAGCGTGGTGGGCACGTTGCGCATGCCGGTCATCATGGTCATAAAGCCCTGCGTGTGGTAGTGGTAGTAGTTGCACAGCGCCAGCAAAATGGCCGTGCCATACAGCATGCCCCAGGGCCAGGTGGCGGTGTTGAAGGTGAACACATAGGCCAGCCCCAGCACCAGCCCGGGCACGCCCACCGGCAAGGCCGATAGCGCTGTGGCCGCCTGCGCCAGCCGCCCCGGCAGGCGGCGTATGCCAAAGCACAGCACAAACAGCATCGCTGTGCCCACGCTGGCGGCCAGGGCCGACACCCAGACGGAGGTCCACAGCGGCGCATAGCCCCCTGCAATGGTGATGTCGTAGTGCTTGAGTGTGAGGTCCAGCCGGTAGGGCCACAGCCGAATGAAGCTGGCCACCACCACCGTGAGCACGAGGGCCACGATGCTGCCCGCAATGCCCATGCAGGCGATGAAAAACGCGGTGTCGCGCCCCGGGCTGCGTGCGGGTGTGGGCGGCAGGGCCGATTCGGCACCTGCCCCGGCACGCTGTGCGGCCATGCGTTCGATGAACACCGATAACGCGGCGGGCGCCAGCAGCAGCATGCCCACCACCGCGCCCATGCCAAATTTCATCTGCCCGCTGACCTGGTTGTAGATCTCGGTGGCCAGCACGGCAAAATTGCCGCCAATGACCACGGCGTTGCCAAAGTCGGTGATGGTGATGGTGAACACCACAAACCCCGCGCTCAGAAGTCCGTAGCGGGCCTGCGGCAGCGTGATGTCGCAAAACTGTCGCCACGGGGTGGCGCCCAACACTTCGGCGGCGTCGTACTGCCGGGCATCGCCCTGGCGCAGCGCGGTGCGCACGATGAGCACGGCCTGCGGCAGTGCGTAGAGCACGTCTGCAATCAACAGGCCCCAAAAACCATAGATCTCGGGCCGCACGCCCAGCATCTTGCCCACGATGCCGTTGCGCCCCAGCAGGAAGATCAGGCCCAGCCCCAGCACCAGCGAGGGCGCCAGCATGGGCAGGGCCAGCGCCCCGGCCACAAAGCGGCGGCCCGGCATGCAGGTGCGCTCCAGGCCAAACGCCACCACAAAGGCGAGTACCAGCGTGACGGCCGTGGTCACCGCGCCCAGCAGCAGGCTGTTGGCCAGGGCACGCCACACGCCGGGGGTGTCGAGCAGCGCGGCGTAGTTGCCCCAGCCGATGCCGCCCGTGTCCTGCACCAGGCTGCGCCAGGCAATGGCCAGCATGGGCACGCCAAAGAACAGCACCAGCGCGGCCAGCGGCAGCAGCAGGCAGGCGCGCAGCAGCCAGCGCTCGCTGGCATGCATGGGCGGCAGGTGGAGGGCTGCGGTGGTGTTCATGCGTGCACCCAGGCGCAGTCCTGCGCGCTCACCGAGATGTCCACGTTCTGGCCAGCCTCCCAGTTGCTGGCGCTGCTGGATTCGGCCAGCAGGTCCAGGTCGTTCCAGCGCAGCTGCACCCGCTGGATGCTGCCCAGGAAGGTGGTGCCGGTGACGCGGCCCGCACCCTGTGCGCTGGCTTGCAGCTGCAGGCGTTCGGGGCGGATGCACAGCATGGCGGACTCGGGCTCCATGCCTTCGGGGGCACCGCCCAGGGCGGGCTGCAGCAGCCGGGCCTGGGCGGGCGGCAGCAGGTTGCTGTGCCCCATGAAGTTGGCCACGAAGCGGGTGCGCGGTGCCAGGTACAGCTCGCGCGGCGAGCCCGCCTGTGCAATGCGCCCGCCCTGCATGCAGACGATGCGGTCGGCCATGGCCAGGGCTTCTTCCTGGTCGTGCGTGACCATGATGGTGGGAATGCCCAGGCGGCGCTGCACCTCGCGCAGCTCATGGCGCAGGTCGGCGCGCACGCGCGCATCCAGCGCCGACAGGGGCTCGTCGAGCAGCAGCAGCGAAGGGTTCACCGCCAGTGCCCGTGCAATGGCCACACGCTGCTGCTGGCCGCCCGACAACTGCGCCGGGTAGCGCCCGCCAAAGTCAGCCAGCTTCACCATGTCCAGCAGCTCGGCCGTGCGCGCCTGCACCACGTCGGGCGGTGTGCGGCGGATGGCCAGGCCGTAGCCCACGTTCTGCGCCACCGTCATGTGCGGGAACAGCGAGTACGACTGGAACACGATGCCAAAGCCCCGGTCGCGCGCAGGCAGCGTGGCCAGGTCGCGGCCGCCCAGGGTGATGCGGCCGCCATCGGCAGGCAGCAGCCCCGCGATGATGCGCAGCAGCGTGGTCTTGCCGCAGCCGCTGGGGCCGAGCAGGCACACGAACTCCGAGGCGCCCACGGCGAGGTGGATGCGTTCGAGCGCGACCTGGCCGTCAAAGCTCTTGTGCAGGTCGGTGATCTGCAGGGACATGGTGTGTGGTCCTCGGGGAGTGCGGTTCAGTGCAGCGGTTCAGCGGCCGATGGTCTTTTGCCAGGCGCCCAGGATCGCGTCGCGTTCCTTGGCGGACTTGGCAAAGTCCATGGGGTAGAGCACCTTGGAGAGGTCGGCGGGCAGGCCTGCCGCTGCAGCCGCCTTGGATTGCGGCACGCCGGGCACGGTGACGATTTCCTTGTACTTGGTGTAGAGCTGCGCCGCACCGGGCGACAGCGTCCAGTCGAGGAAGCGCTTGGCGTCGGCCTTGTTCTTGGAGCTGGCCATCAGGCCCGAGGCTTCCAGCTCATAGCCCGCGCCGTCAGTGGGGATCACCATCTTGACCGGGTAGCCCTCGTCCACCGACTGCATGGCCGCAAACGCCAGCGAGGTGCCAATCGCAAACTCACCCGCCCGCGCCGCCTTGCAGGGGCGGGAGCCCGACTTGATGTACTGCGCCACGTTGCCGTCCATGGCCTTGATGAGCTTCCAGCCCTCGTCGTTGCCGCGCGACTGGATCAGCGCGGCAATCTGCAGGTAGCCCGTGCCCGAGGACACCGGGTTGGGCATGACCACCTCGCCCTTGTAGACGGGGTTGGTGAGGTCCTTCCACGACGTGGGCATGGGCAGCTTCTTGGCCTTGAGCACCTCGGTGTTCACGCAGAACGCGGCCATGTAGCCGGTGGTGGTGAACCATTTGCCATCGGCGGCCTTGTCCTTGGCAGCCAGCTTGTCGCTGCCCTTGGGGCTGTAGGGCTCCAGCAGGGCGGTGATGCGCGGGTCCAGCGTGTTGGTCAGCGCCCAGCCCCAGATCACATCGTGCTGCGGGTTGGCGGCTTCGGCCAGGATGCGTGCACCCAGGTCGCCGGTGGACAGGCGCAGCACCTTCACATCCACATCGGGCAGGTCTTTCTTGGCCGCAGCTAGGTATTCCTTGATCTCGTCTTCTTCGAGCGCGGTGTAGGCCGTGACGGTGCCCGCCTGGGCGGTGGTCAGCCCGCAGGCCAAGGCGCCCAACACGGGCAGCAGGCGCAGGGCGGCAAAGAGGGAGGAGCGAGTGCGCATGAATTTCTCCAGAACGGTGTGTTGCCAAAAAACAGTGCGGGGTCGCCGCAGGCCAGGGAATTTGTTCACCAAATTTGTGCGTTTTATTGCACTTGTGCAAATTATTGTTTTTGCACGAAAATACACAAGCACTAAATATGCCAACCAGTTCATGCCGAGCGGTAGGCCCTTCCCCATTGCCCAACCACTGCCCGCACCTCTTTCCTTGCACATTCCCATGAACACTTTGCCAACCCCCGTTTCCCCCTTCCTGGACCTGGCGCACGCCCTGGCCGATGCGGCCCGCGTCCACTCGCTGCGGTACTTCCGCACCCCGCTGGATGTGCTGACCAAAGCGGACGAGAGCCCGGTCACCATTGCCGACCGCGAGGCCGAGGCTGCGATGCGCGCGGTTCTGAGGGCGCAGGCACCCACGCACGGCATCCTGGGCGAGGAGCATGGCCGCGAGCGGCTGGACGCCGAGTACGTGTGGGTGATCGATCCCATCGACGGCACCAAGAGCTTCATCACCGGATCGCCGCTGTGGGGCACGCTCGTTGCACTGCTGCACCAGGGGCGGCCCGTGCTGGGGCTCATGGATTTGCCGGTGCTGGGTGAGCGCTGGACGGGGCTGGCAGGCCAGCTGACGCAGTGCAATGGCCAGCCCGTGCGGGCCAGCCGGTGCGAGCAACTGGCGCAGGCCCGCATCTACACCACCTCTCCGGACGCCTTTGGTGCGGCCGACTGGCAGCGTTTTGACGCGCTGAGCCGCCAGTGCGCGCTGCGCCGGTTTGGCGGCGACTGCTATGCCTATGCCCAGCTGGCGGGGGGGCACGTGGACCTGGTGGTGGAGGCAGGGCTGCAGCCGTACGATTACCTCTCGCTGGTCTGCCTGGTCGAGGGCGCGGGCGGGCGCATTACCGACTGGCAGGGCCGCGCGCTCACGGCGGCATCAGATGGGCGGGTGGTAGCCGCTGCCACGCCGCATTTGCATGCCCAGGCGCTGGCCCAACTGGCCGAAACCGCCATCGCCTAGTCGAATGCGGTGGCGCCTACACTGGGCGCACCATGTTCCGCTGGCTCCTCGTCATTCTCCTGGCCCTAATGTTCATCAGCTGGCTGTCGCCGCTGCTGCGCCGCATGGGTTTTGGGCGGTTGCCCGGGGACTTCCGGTTTCGCTGGCTGGGGCGCGATTGGGATGTGCCACTGGCGTCCACGCTGCTGCTGAGCTTTGTGGTCAGCCTGATCACCAAGCTGTTGTAGGGCCGCCATCCCCGCGGCCGCTGCGCCTGCTAGCCCGCCGTCTGCAGCGCGTCCAGAAACGCCTTGCGCCACCAGTGCACATCGTGCTCCCTGATGCGCGCCATGAGCTTCTGGTGGCGCGCCTGCCGTTCGGCCAGCGGCATCTGCAGGGCCTGCTGGATGCTGTCGGCCATGCCCTGGGGGTCGTAGGGGTTCACCAGCAGCGCTTCTTTCAACTGTTCTGCTGCACCTGCAAACCGTGACAGCACCAGCACGCCGGGGTTGTCCGGGTCTTGCGCCACCACGTATTCCTTGGCCACCAGGTTCATGCCATCGCGCAGTGGCGTGACCAGGCCCACGGCAGCGGCGCGGCACAGGCCCGGCACACGTTTGCGCGCCACCATGCGGTGGATGTAGCGCACCGGCATCCAGTCCAGTTCGCCGTAGTCGCCATTGACCGAGCCGCACAGGCCCTCCAGTTCCTGGCGCAGGTCGGCATAGGCGTGTACGTCGTCGCGGCTGGGTGAGGCGATCATGATCATCGTCGCACTGTCGCGGTTTTCGGGGTAACGATCCAGCAGCTCTCGGAATGCGCGCACGCGGTGTGGGATGCCCTTGGAGTAGTCGAGCCGGTCAATGCCCAGCAGCAGGCGCCTGCGCGAATACTCGTCGCGCATGTTCTCGTAGGTCTCCATCGCGTCGGGGGCGTGTGTGAGGCGGGTGAATTCGTCCACGTCGATGCCGATGGGAAACGACTGCACCACTACGGTAGCCCCAAACGCGCGCACGCGCTTTTCGTCCACCTCTTCGGCGCTGCCCTCATTGCGAACATAGCGCGTGAAATGCGACACGTCGGCCTCGCTCTGCAGGCCCACCAGGTCGTAGGCGAACAAAGAGCGCATCAGCCACTCGTGCTGCGGAATGGCCGCCATGATGAGCGGCGGCGGCATGGGAATGTGCAGAAAGAACCCGATGCGCTGCTTGCAGCCCATAGCACGCAGCTCTGCGGCGAGGGGAATGAGGTGGTAGTCGTGCACCCAAATCACATCGTCGTCGCGCAGCAGGGGCAGCAGCTTGCGCGCAAACATCTGGTTCACACGCCGGTAGCCGGTGATGTAGCGGGCGTTGAAGTCGGCCAGGTCCAGCCGGTAATGGAACACCGGCCACAGCACGCTGTTGCTGTAGCCSWGGTAGTAGCTGTCATGGTCYTCGCGGCMSAGGTCCACGGTGGCCAGCGTGACGGCGCCGGCCTGGCGGGTGTGCAGTTCGCTCTCGCCGGGTGTGCCGTCTTCGACCACGGTGCCGCTCCAGCCAAACCAGAGTCCTCCGGTCTGGTTCAGGGCTTCACCCAGGGCCACAGCAAGGCCACCGGCGGCGGGCTTGCGCGGATCGGCAAGACGGTTGGAGATGACGACAAGACGGCTCATGGGGGCAATCATCCGTGCTGACCGCCCCCGGCCGGTGTCGGACAGCGCCTCAAATCACGCTGTCCCAGGGCGCTGACAGGCGCACGGCGGCGTTGATCACACCCACCATCGAATAGGTCTGCGGGAAGTTGCCCCACATCTCGCGGGTTTCGGGGTGGGTGTCCTCCGACAGCAGGCCCAGCGGGTTGCGTGCGGCCAGCATGGTCTCAAAGATGGCCCGTGCCTCGGCCTTGCGGCCAATGCGCGCCAGCGCGTCGATGCGCCAGAAGGTGCAGATGTTGAAGGCSGTYTCGGGCTTGCCRAAGTCGTCGGCCGCCTCGTAGCGGCGCATGTAGGGCCCATCGCACAGACTCTTTTCCATGGCCTCCACGGTGCTCACAAAGCGTAGGTCCTTGGGGTCGATCAGGCCCACCTCGGCCATCAGCAGCACGCTGGCATCCAGCTCATGCCCGCCAAAACTCTCGGCAAACGCCTGGCGTTCTTCGCACCACGACTTGTCGAGGATCTCGGCGCGCATGCGGTCGGCATGTTGCTGCCAGTGGCTGGCACGGTCGGCCAGCTGCAGCGTGGCGGCGATCTTGGCSAGCCGGTCGCARGCGGCCCAGCTCATSAGYGCGGASSWGGTGTGCACSCGGGCGCGSGTGCGCAGCTCCCACATGCCSGCATCGGGCTGGCCGTACACGCGCACGGCGTTGTCGCCCACCTGTTCCAGCCGCTTGAATTCGGCCAGGCCCGCGCGGTGCAGCAGGCGGTGGTCATGAAAGGCCTGGGCCGCGCCCAGCACGATGTTGCCGTACACGTCGTGCTGAAAATGCTCGGCCGCCTGGTTGCCCACGCGCACCGGGCCCATGCCCCGGTAGCCCGCCAGCTGGGGCACAAAGCTTTCGGGCAGGTCTTTCTCCAGCCCGATGCCATACAGCGGCTGGATGTGGCCGTCGCCGCCTTCGACCACCACATTGCTCAGCCAGCGCAGGTAGTCCTCCATGGTGCCCACCTCGGAGATGCTGTTGAGAGCGCGCACCACAAAAAAAGCATCGCGCAGCCAGCAGTAGCGGTAGTCCCAGTTGCGGCCGCTGTGGGCCGACTCAGGGATGCTGGTGGTCATGGCGGCCACGATGGCACCGGTTTCTTCGTACAGCGACAGCTTGAGCGTGATGGCCGCACGGATCACCGCGTCCTGCCATTCCAGTGGAATAGCCAGGGCGCGGCTCCAGCTGCGCCAGTAGGCCGTGGTCTCCYGTTCAAAGCGGCGGGCCGTGTCGGCAATACCGTCCACCAGCGTCTCGTCGGCGCCCAGCAGAAAGTTGTGTTCGCGCGTGAGCACAAACGCCTGGCCCGACAGCACATGCGACACCGGCGCATCGGTGGACAGGCGCAGCGTCATGCGCTCGCCCACGTAGCGGATGTGGTTGCTGCCGCGCGTGATCTCGGGGGTGGTCTGGCCCCAGTCGTAGCGCACCTTGAGCGCCAAACGGATGCGCGGCGACCCCTGGATGGGGCGCACCCGGCGTACCAGCGTCATGGGCCGGAAGTAGCGTGACCGGCTGTAAAATCGCGGCGCAAAATCGGTGATCTCGATGCCGTGGCCCGCCTTGTCGAACAACTGCGTGCGCAGGATGGCGGTGTTCGGCTCGTACCACTGGTGGGCCGATGCTAGGTCTTCCAGCTCGATCGCAAAGTGGCTGCCCTCATCCCCGGGCTGCAGCAGGGCGTTGAACACCGGGTCGCCATCAAAGCGCGGCAGGCAGCACCACACCATGCGGGCGTGGTCGTCGATCAGTGCGCTGATGGCGCAGTTGCCGATCATCCCGAGGTTGAGCGAGCCCGTCTGGGGGTCTGTGGCGGCTGTGTTCATCGTTCGCGCTCCAGCGTTGTGCGTGCAGACGACAACCAGCCCCGCAGTGCGGCCGATGTCATGCAGCGGTGTTGTGCCATGGTGGGCCCTTCGCCCACCTTGATGCCCCAGCCGCCGAGCGTCTGCACAGCGGCAAAGCCGGCCTCGTCGGTGACGTCATCGCCCACAAAGACCGGCGTGCGGCCCACAAAGGGTGGTTGTGTCATGAAGTCGACGATGGCCTGGCCTTTGTGAACGCCACGGGGTTTCACTTCAAAGACGCATTTGCCACGCAGCAGTTCCACACCTTCCACCTCGCGCATGGCCCGCACCAGCGTGTCGTGGCACAGGGATTCGAGGTGGGGCGCCTGGCGGTAGTGCAGGGCCACGCTCACACGCTTGGTCTCCACCAGCAGGCCAGGGTGCCGTGCTGCAAGGTCTTGGGCGGCCTGTAACACGGGCTCCAGGGCGGGTGGCTCGGTGGCGGGAACGGAAGTCTCGCCCAGGCGGTATTGGGCCCCATGTTCGCTCGCCAGCGGCAGGTGCAGCGGTGCCAGAAATCCGTCGATGTCCGCCTCGGGCCTGCCAGTCACGATGGCCAGCGCGCCACCCAGCTGGGTATGCAGCGATGACAGCGTCGGAATCAGCCCCGACGCGATGCGCACCGCCTCGGGGCGCGGTGCCAGCTCGGTGAGCGTGCCATCGAAGTCGAGAAAAAGCGCATGGGCAGTTGTCAGTGTGGGGAGCAGCTGCATGCACGAAACCATAGCAGACGCTGCAATGCAGATATGGCGACCAGGGGGATTCTGGGCTGGTAAACGCGCGCAAGGTTTGCGACCTCTTGAAACGGAGAGCCAGTGCCGCAATGTGTTCAGAGATCCCAATGCCCCCGCCACGCCATGACCGAAGCCCTGCACATCGTCTGCCCCCATTGCCACACCACCAACCGCGTGCAGAGCGCCGACCTGGGCAGCGCGCCCGACTGTGGCCAATGCCATCAGCCCCTGTTTGCTGGGGCGCCGCTGGAGCTGGATGCCACCAGCTTTGACAAGCATGTGGCGCGCAGCCACATCCCGGTGCTGGTGGATTTTTGGGCCCCGTGGTGCGGTCCCTGCCGCCAGATGGCGCCCGCCTTTGCGCAGGCTGCCCGTGAGCTGGAACCCCGCGTGCGCCTGGCCAAGCTCAACACCGAAGACCAGCAGGCCATTGCGGCGCGCTATGCCATCCGCAGCATTCCGACCATGATCCTGTTCCAGCAAGGGCGTGAGGTGGCGCGCATTTCGGGCGCGCTGGGGGCGGCGGACATCGTGCGCTGGGTGCGTACCGTGGTGGGGTGATTGGGAACGACTTGGCAGGTTTTGAAGCGTTTTGGGCCGCAAGCGCTAGTTGAATATGCCTTGAAAGCTATCGAAATAGTAGCTATTGATCCCGCGCAGACGGGTTCTTCAACGAATCCCAAGCGCCCGGTCCAGCGACACGTTGCCGGCACCGCGCCCCACCAGGTACAGCATCAGCCCCGCCCATGACAGGTGGGTGGGCCAGGCGTCCGGGTAGACAAACAGCTGAATCGTCAGCGTCATGCCCAGCAGCGCCAGGGCCGACAGGCGTGTGAACAGGCCAAGCACCAGCAGCACCGGAAACAGGTGCTCGGCCACCGTGGCCATCTGCGCCGCCAGTTCGGGTGGTAGCAAAGGCAGCTTGTATTCGTCGCGGAACAGCGCGTAGGCGCTGTCGGAGATAGTGAACCAGCCCTCGACCTTGGTGCGTGCCGACATCCAGAAGATGCCAGCAATGGACACCCGGTTGACCAGCGCCAGCAGACTGTGCGGAGTGAGCCAAGTGGCGGTATCGGCCAGGCGCGCCAAGAGCAAGCGTGGGCCTTTGGCAGGTGCCGTGGGGAAGTGTGTGCTGGTGGTCATGAATGGCTCCTCAGCCTGTGCGTGAATCGGTAGGTATCAAAGCGCCTGCGTCCAGCAAGGTGCTGATCAGGGCGGCGAAGTCGGCGGCGGGTTCGGCATTCAGGGCCGAAGTGGCGGCGGCTTCCAGCGTGTGGCCCTCGGCGCAGGCGTCCAAAAAAGCCATGCCTGCCCGCGACAAGGGGTGCCACACCACTTCGGCATGGGGCCGGGTCAGCAAGGCGCCGTCGCCCGTCCAATCCAGCGGCTCCGTGGGGGCCCGGCCGTCACGGTGGCTGTGCCACAGCGCATAGGCGGGAAAGTCTTCGCACCAGGCCCAGCGCGCGGCGGGGTGCGGCTGCAGTGATGCGTGGGGCACGGTGTCAGGGGCCTGCTGTGCCAGCCAGCGGCGGTCCACGGCGGTGGCGTCTGCCGCCAGATGGCATGCCGTCCAGCAGCGGTCCAGGTGCGCCACGGCGCTCAGGTAGGGCAGCTCGGTGGCCGGTGCAAAACCGGCCAGAAAGTTGTCAAACCCGGCGCCATAGTCCACCAGCAGGCCATCACGCGGCGGCTGCGCGCGGGCAAACACCGCCGCAGCGGCGCGGAACCAGTCTTCGCCCACCAGCTGGCACACCGTGGGGTAATTGGCCTGCAGCGCATCGATGCAGCCCTTGAGCACGGTGTTGCGGTACACGGCAAAACCGGGCTGAGCTTCCAATGCGGACAGCCATGGTGCATCTGCAGCATGGCCGAGCAGCGCGGCAGAGAAGCCATCCTGAAAGGTGCTCAGCGGCATGCAACCTCCCGGGGCTGTGCATGGGCGAGCGCGCGGTGGGCCTGCTCCCGCTCGGCCAGCAGTTCATTGAAGGTAGGCAACTGGTCGTCGCGTTCGATCAGGGTGGGCACGGGGCCGGTGCGCGCCATCACCTGCTCGTACAGCGCCCATACCGCTGGCGCGATGGGCGCATCGTGGCTATCGATCAGCAGAGCATTGCCATGCACCGGGTCGGCATGGTGGCCTGCCAGGTGGATCTCTGCCACGGCGTGCAGAGGGAAGGCGTCGAGGTAAGCCTGCGCGCTAAATCCCAGGTTGTTGGCGCTGATGTACACGTTGTTCACGTCCAGCAGCAGGGTGCAACCAGTGCGCAGCACCAGCTCGGCCAGAAAATCGGTTTCCGCCCAGTCGTGGCCGTCGATGTGCAGGTAATGCGTGGGGTTCTCGATGGCAATGGGGCGTTGCAGCACGTCCTGCGTGCGGGCGATGTTGCCGGCGATGCGGTGCAGTGCCGCGTGCGTGCGTGGAAACGGCAGCAGGTCGGGCAAGTACTGCCCGCGCCAGGTGGACCAGGCCAGGTGCTCTGAAATGATGGCGGGCTCCACGCGCCTTGCGAGGGCGGCCAGGCGCGCCAGGTAGGCCTCATCGGGCGGCGCATCGGCCGCGAGCGACAGTGACACGCCATGCAGTGCCACTGGGTGGCGCGAGCGGATGGCTTCGAGCCAGGCCAGGCGCGGGCCGCCGTCGGCCAGGTAGTTCTCGGGGTGCACCTCCCACCACAGGCCGGGGGCAGTGCATCGCAGCGCCTCGTCGTAGTGCTGGGGCTTGAGACCCAGGCCGGCGGTGAGAGGGGATGCCATGGTCAGCTCTTCATGGGCGTCAGCATGCCCATGCCCTTGGGCGTCTTGATGGTGGTGCAGGTGCCTGCGGGCACAAACTTCCAGGCGTTGCCCTGGTAGTCCATCTTGGACGTGCCCGCGCAGGTGGTGCCGGGACCTGCGGCGCAGTCGTTCTTGCCAGCCATCGAGACGCCGTAGCACTTCTCCATGGCAGGCTTGGCGCCGTCCATGGGGGCGGCGTTGGTTTGGGCCATGGCGGCGCCAGAGGTCAGGGCAACAAGTGCGAGGGCGCCGAGGCTGAGGGTGCGAGTGGTCATGGTACGGTTCTCCGAGGGTTGGATAAAGGTTGAATCCGACCGGGTGGCGGCACTGAGGTCGCATTGAGTGGCCCGATCTGCGTTGTAATTCGGGCTGTGCAGCAGGCGGGTTACAGCACTGCTCAAAAAATCGTGGCGGCGTTGCGCAAATATTTTTTGTGTTGCGTGTAACCCATTGGCCCCGGCATACGAATTCCTTGCAGGGAGACACCATGGAGATAGTGGAAGAGCGCCTGCGCGGCTTGCTGATGCAGGGGCTGGATGCCGATGCAGCCGCTTACCAGCGTTTTTTGAAGGAGCTGAGCGCCCACCTGCGCGCCTTCCTGCGCCACCGCCTGGCGCAGCGGCCCGATGAGGTGGAAGACCTGGTGCAGGAGACGCTGCTGGCCGTGCACAACCAGCGCCACACCTACCGGCCCGAGATGCCGGTGACGGCCTGGGCGCACGCGATTGCGCGCTACAAGCTCATCGACTGGCTGCGCTCGCATGCCGTGAAGGAGGGTCGCAACGACCCGCTGGACGATGCCGACGAGTTGTTTGCCACCAGCGACAGCGAGGCCGCGGAAGCCCGGCGGGACCTGGGGCAACTGTTGCRCACGTTGCCAGACAAGCAGCGGCTGCCCATTGAGTATGTGAAGCTGGAAGGGTTGTCGGTGGTCGAGACGGCGCGCCTCACGGGGTTGTCGGAGTCGGCCGTCAAAGTCGGCGTGCACCGGGGGCTCAAGGCCCTGGCCGCCAAGATCAGGGGAATGGCATGAAAACCGATGAATTGATCCACCTGCTGGCCACCGATGACCGGCCGGTGCAGCCCGCCGCTATTGAGCGACGGTTTGCTGTCGCCAGCGCTGTGGGCATTGCCGGTGCCGGGGTGCTGATGCTGGCCCTGTTCGGTCTGCGCCCTGACCTGCTGGCGACCATGGCGTTGCCCATGTTCTGGGGCAAGCTGGTGTTTGCGGCCGCCCTGGCAGCCGCTGGCCTGGCGCTGCTGCGCCGCATGGCCCGCCCGGGCATGCCGCTGGGCCTCGCAGCCCTGTGGCTGGCGGTGCCGCCGCTGGTGCTGTGGGCCATGGCCCTGGGGGCTCTGTGGCAGGTGCCGGCGACGGAGCGTGTGCCGCTGATTCTGGGCAGCACCTGGCGGACTTGTCCCTTCAATATCGCCTTGCTGTCGGTCCCGGCGTTCGTTGGAGGCTTCTGGGCGCTCAAGGGCGCTGCGCCCACGCGGCTGGCGTGGGCAGGAGCGGGCGCTGGCTTGCTGGCAGGCGCGCTGGGGGCGCTGGTGTATGCCCTGCATTGCCCCGAGATGGCCACCCCGTTTTTGGCGGTGTGGTATCTGGCGGGCATGGCCATACCGACTGCTTTGGGGGCTGTGCTGGGGCCGCGTCTGCTGCGCTGGTAGCGCTGGTGGGGGAATGGAGCTTCAGGCGCTGACACGCTTGTTGTACGCGCGGAACACTGTGTCCAGCGTCCAGCCCAGCGATTCGTAGAGCTTTTGCGCCCTGGTGTTGGTGTGGGCCGTGGTCAGGTCCATGCGCACCTTGCCATGGGCGCGGGCCGTCGCTTCTGCCGCCAGCAGCAAGCTGCGCCCGGCCCCTGTCTTGCGCGCTGCGGGCGCCACGAACAGGTCGTAGAGCGTGTAGATGGGCGCTGCCTCCACCGAGCAGAACGTGGGGTAGAGCTGGCAAAAGCCCACCGCTGCCTGTGCCCCATCCATCGCAAGCAAGATCACGGACTCCTCGCGCTCCAACCGCTCTGCAATGAAGGCCCGCGCTCCGGCCAGGTCTGGTGCCTGCTCGTAGAACTGCCGGTAGGCGTCAAACAGCGGCGCGATGGTGTCGGCGTCTGCCGGAGTGGCGGGGCGGATGTGCACAGAGGTCATGGAGGCGTCGTGATCGCAAAAAAGCCAAAAGACGCACCCTTTCCAGAGTGCGAGCGGACGCGGATTGTAGGGAGGGTTGGACCGATCTTGGCGACGCAGCGCACGCGGTCAGGTGGTAGCGCCGTGCGCCTAGGTGTGCAGCCACTGCGCCACGGCTTCGACCCGTGCCTGGTGGATCAGCGCACCCACCTGCGGGCCGCTTTGGCCCCTGGCGGCGGCCTGGGCCGCAATCTCGCGCGTGACGACCGATTGGACGGCGGCCAGCACGGCCAGCAGGCGGGGGCGCTGCGGATACGCGGCCTCTTCAAACCCCAGCCGCCCGCGCGCATCGCACTCGCAGGCCAACAGCACCTCGGCAAACCGCTCGGGCTTGCGGATGGCGTCGCAGCGCTCCAGCAGGCGCACCAGGGCAGCGGCAGACAGGTCGACGCTGCGGTGGATGTGCCCGTGTTCGCGCGCCACCACCTCGGCGGTCTCGCGGCAGTCCACGGGCACGCGCAGGCGCTCGGCCACGTCTTTCAGCAGCTCGGCACTGCGTTCCTCGTGCCCGATGTGGCGCGGCAGTACATCGGCGGCCGTGGTGCCCTTGCCCAGGTCGTGCGCCAGGCAGGCAAAACGCACGGTGAGTGGCGCCTGCAGCCGCGCAGCCATGTCCAGCACCATCATCAGGTGCACGCCGGTGTCCACCTCGGGGTGGTACTCGGCCCGCTGGGGCACGCCCCACAGGCACGCCACCTCGGGCAGCAGCACGGCCAGTGCGCCACACCCGCGCAGCACCTCGAACATGCGCGAGGGTTGTGCTTCCATCAGCCCGCGCGCCAGCTCTTGCCACACGCGCTCTGCCACCAGGTGGTCCACCTCGCCATGCGCGACCATCTCGCGCATCAGCTGCATCGTCTCGGGCGCCACCGTGAAGTCGGTGAAGCGCGCAGCAAACCGCGCCACGCGAAGGATGCGTACCGGGTCTTCGCGGAAGGCATCGGTCACATGGCGCAGCACGYGCGCACGGAGGTCTTTTTCGCCGTGGTAGGGGTCAAAAAGGCGGGTGGCGCCGGATTCATCTGTGCTGGATGCTATTGAGTTGATAGTGAGGTCGCGGCGCGAGAGGTCTTCCTCCAGCGTCACATCGGGCGAGCTTTGCACCACAAAGCCCCGGTAGCCGCGCCCGCTCTTGCGCTCGGTGCGGGCCAGCGCGTATTCCTCGCGKGTYTSSGGRTGCARRAASACSGGRAAGTCGCGCCCCACGGGCAGGTAGCCKYGCGCCRSCATYTSCTCRGGCGTSGCGCCCACCACCACCCAGTCGTGGTCATTCACCGGTCGGCCCAGCAGCTTGTCGCGGACGGCGCCGCCCACCATGTAGATTTGCATCGGCGTAGTTTAGGACGAGGGTCGTATAGTCCCGCCACCATGTCCCTATCGTCCGACCTCACCATTGCCCAGCTCAACCCCGACGGCAGCGTGCCCGTGCCCCAGGCGCCTGACRCCGCCGCCAATGCGGCCGCCGAGGCACTGCAGCGCGAGGCGCAGTTCGAGGCCCTGAAGGCCCAGGTGGAGGCGCTGCAGGAGATCCTGGCCAAGCCGCTCAACGACATCCTGGCTGAACACGACAAGTTCAAGGAGGTGGCGGCCGCATGGGATTCCTTCGGCGCGATGTGGATGCTGTCGCAACGCGCCATGCGCCGCGTGGCGATGGACCTTGCAGCCACCCAGGGCGTGAGCGAGGAAGAGGTGGTGGTCCGCGCCATGGCCTACGCGAACCAGGTGCTCAACACCGAGGACGAAGATCTGGGCGGCACCATCGCCCCAGCCCAGCTGGCGCACATCGCGCGGCACAAGGCGTTTTTGCGCAAGCAGTTCCGGTAACGGGGCTGCACGGCCCCGCCGGGTCAGTGGAACACGGGGCGGAAAAAACTCCGCTCGTAGCTCACGATGCACCCCGTCTCTTCGGCATAGCGGAAAGCCGCCTGGCACTCCGCGTCTTGCATCGACTGCTGGCGGTACACCTCGTAGGCGGCGAGGCTCTCGAACGTGAACAGCGCCAGCGCAATGTTGTTGGCGCCCTCGCTGGGCATAAAGTAGCCGTGGTGCTGGCCGCCGAATTTCTCGACCAGCGGAATCCACAGTTTTCCGTAGTGCTCAAACTCTTTCAGCTTGCTGGTGTTGAGCACATAGCGCAGGTAGATGGTGACGGCCATGGTGGTGCTCAGCCTTCGGTATGGCGCAGGCGGTAGGGCTCTTCGAAGTCCAGAAAGTCCTTTTCGGCCCGTGCCTCGTCGATCCAGGCCTGCACGCCGGGCAGGGCGCGCACGCGATCCACATAGGCCCGGATGGTCGCAGGCACGGGCAGGGCGTAGGTATGCAGGCGCATGCAGACGGGGGCAAAGTAGGCGTCGGCCACGGTGAATTCACCAAACAGCAGCGGACCGCCGTGCTCTTGCAGCAGCGCACTCCACATCTCCACCAGGCGCTGCACGTCGGCGCGCACGCCGGCCTGGTCGCGCCAGATCAGGGCGCCGGTGTCGGCAAGGTTTGCTTCGATGTTCATGGGGCAGTGGCTGCGCAGGGCGGTGAAACCGCTGTGCATCTCGGCGCAGACGCTGCGGGCGCGTGCGCGGGCCTTGGCGTCGGTGGGCCAGAGCTTTTTGTCGGAGTGGGTTTCAGCCACGTACTCCGCAATCGCCAGGGTGTCCCACACCACCAGGTCGCCGTCCACCAGCACGGGCACTTTGGCCGTGGGACTCACGGCCCCGATGGTGCGCTTGAATTCCGACTGCGCGTCAAAGCTGTCAAAGCGCACGCGCACTTCTTCAAAGACGATGCCCGCCTGCTTGAGCAGCACCCAGGGGCGCATGGACCAGGACGAGTAGTTCTTGTTGCCGATGTAGAGCTTGAGCATGTTGGGCACCTGAGATGAAGAGGTCAGCCCGCCATGCTAGCGGCTGCCGGGCGCGTCAGCGATGCCAAAAACTGGCCTGAATGATGCGCTGCCGGCATCACAGGCCATCGTGCAGGTCTGCCTGGCCGGGGATCAGATGGGCCAGACCACGCCGTTGTCGTTCAGGATGGCGTCGAGTGGCAGGTCGAACTCCTCGGGCTCAAAGTCGTCCAGGTAGCCATGGGTGAAGCCCAGGCCCACTGTGAACGGCTTGGGCTGCAGCGYCGCCAGCGTGCGGTCGTARAAGCCGCCGCCRTAGCCCAGCCGGTAGCCACCCGGYGCGTAGCCCACGCAGGGCACRAACAGCAGCGTGGGCACGATSASCTCGGTGTCCTTGGGCTTGGGRATGCCRTAGGCGTCYTCTTCCATSKGGCAGCCSGGGTACCAGGCRTGGAAGGTSAGSGTCTTGTGSWSCTTGTTSAYCACCGGCARGCCGATGCGGCGGCGCAGGGGTTCGTCCAGCAGCTCGCCGTCTTCCTTCCAGCGGTGCAGGGCGGGCAGGGGGTCGAACTCGCCCTTGATGGGCCAGTAGGCGCCGATCACCGTATCCGGCCGGTTCACCAGCCAGATGCGCATCACCTGCTGTAACAGGTCGGCCCGCTGTAGGCGGTCGGGCAGGTTGAGGCGTTCTTCTATCAATGTGCGCCGAAGGGCTGCTTTGTCCATCAGATAATTCCCCCATGCAATTTCTCAGAGCGATTCTGACACCCCTTGTGGCCGCCACCCTGCTGGCCGCCACCGCGCCCCTTGTCATGGCGCAAAACCGTGGTGACGATACCCTGCTGGAGATGCAGCAGGCGTTCCGCAAGGGCGACCGCAACAAGCTCGCGCAGCTGCTGCCTGCGGCACGCGGCCATGCGCTCGAGCCCTGGGCCGCCTACTGGGAGCTGCGCGTGCGTCTGGGCGAGGCCTCGTCACAGGAGATTCAGGCCTTCATGCAGCGCTACSCCGGCACCTACCARGAAGACCGSCTGCGCAACGACTGGCTGCTGCTGCTGGGCCAGCGSCGCGACTGGGGCCAGTTTGCCGACCAACACCCCAGCTACCGCATGTCGGACGACCGCGAAGTGCGCTGCTACGCGCTGCTGATCGACCAGATCAAGGGCACGGCACCGGCCACCGTGGCCGAGGACGTGCGCAGCAACTGGTATGCGATCCGCGACGCCGACGATGGCTGCACCCACGCCGCGCGCGAGCTGTATGGCTACAAGAAGCTCTCGGCCCTGGACGTGTGGCGCAAGGCCCGCCTGGGCGTGGAGGCCAACCGCCCCCGCGTGGTGCGCTCGGCGGTCGAGATCGTTTCGCCCGAATCGCTGCCGCAGCTCAAGGATGTGCTCGATGCGCCCAGCAAATACCTGCTCTCGCGCGCCACGGCGGCCGGCAAGGCCCGGCAAGAGTTGGTGCTGCTCGCCCTGTTGAAGCTGGCCACCAGCGACCCGGACGGCGCGGCCTACCAGCTGGAGAACAAATGGGGCGTGCACCTCTCGGCCGAAGAGCGCAACTGGGCCTGGGGCGTGATCGGCAAGACCGCTGCGCAGAAACTGGCCAGCAACGCCCACGGCTACTTCGCCAACGTGACCAAGGACAGCGACCTCAGCGACGACCTGCTGGGCTGGAAGGTGCGTGCCGCCTTGCGCGCCGGCCAGTGGAAGGCCGTGGGCAAGGCGGTGGATGCCATGGGCCCTGAAGGCCGCCAGGACAGCACCTGGGTGTACTGGAAGGCGCGCTCGCTGCTGGCGGGCCGCGTGAGCGATGCCGAACGCGCCGAAGCCCGGCAACTGCTCGAAGGCATTGCCGGAACGCGCGGCTTCTATGAGCAGCTGGCGCTCGAAGAGCTGGGCCAACGCATCACCACGCCCCCCGCTCCCGCGCCCCTCACCGCCGAAGAAAAGGCTGCCGCCCGCGCCAACCCGGGGCTCAACCGCGCCCTGTACGCCATCCTGCTTGGTCTGCGCAGCGAAGGCGTGCGCGAGTGGAACTACACCACCAACCTGCACSASARSGGCGGCATGSMCGACCGCGMRCTGCTGGCCGCSGCCGACTTCGCCTGCCAGCGCGAGGTSTGGGACCGCTGCATCAACACCAGCGAACGCACCAAGGGCGTGGTGGACGTCACGCAGCGCTTTCCCATGCCGTTTCGCAGCACCGTGGTGGAGCGTGCCCAAGGCATCGGCATCGACCCGGCCTAYGTSTACGGCCTGATCCGCCAGGAAAGCCGTTTTGTGATGGATGCCCGCTCGCATGTCGGTGCCTCGGGCCTCATGCAGGTGATGCCCGCCACMGCSCGCTGGACGGCCAAGAAGATTGGCCTCACCAACTTCACGCCCGACCAGATCACCGACCGCGACACCAACATCACCATCGGCACGGCCTACCTCAAGCTGGCGCTGGACGACTTCGCGGGCTCCATGCCCATGGCCGCGGCCGCCTACAACGCGGGCCCTGGMCGTCCACGCAGYTGGCGCAACGGCCCGGTGCTGGACGCCGCSATCTGGGCCGAGAACGTGCCCTTYGSCGARACGCGCGACTACGTGAAGAAGGTGCTCTCCAACACCACCAACTACGCAGCCATCCTCACCGGCCTGCCCCAGTCGCTCAAAAGCCGCCTGGGCACCATTGGCCCCCGCGACGCGAACTTGCCCGAGGTGAACAAGGACTTGCCCTGAGGCCCTGTTGCTCGCCATGCGGGGGCGAGAGGTACCTGGATTGCTATCAATAGAGGAGCTGAAGGCGCATATTCCACTAGCGCCTCAGCCGGGTTTTATTAAAAAAAGAGAGGGTGTGATGGGCAAACTGGCATGGATGGCCTGTGTGGCCACAATGGTCGCGGCAGCGGCGTGGAGCGTGGGCGCGCAGGCGCAACCCGTGTACAAATGGGTGGATGCCGATGGCAAGACCCACTATGGCTCGCAGCCCCCGCCCGCCAAACAGGACGCCGAGCCGCTGAAGCTGCAAAGCAACAACGGCACCAGCGGGGGCAGCGGATCTTCCTCTGGCAGCAAGGGCACCAGCGCCAAGGCGGGCCAGCAGTACAACCCCGATGGCACCAAGAAGGTCTCCAAGGACGTTGAGGAGTTTGGCGAAGGGCTCAAGAAATCGCTGGGCACGGTGGACAGCCAGCAGGTGCCCCTGAACTGCGCCGTGGCCGTTGACAACATTCACTACCAGGCCGACCTGATGCTGGAGGTGGGCCAGAAGAACGTGCGCGATGGCTACATGACGCAGGCAGCGTTTGATTCCGCCGCACCCAAGATCCGCGAAGCCAAGGGCAAGTACAGCGTGTCCGACTGCCAGGGCGCATCGGGCAACAAGAAGTCGTTTTACCAGTGCATGTCCAGCAGCAAGAACCACGTGACGGGCTGCGACAAGCAATACAAACACTGACGGCGTTGTGCTGATCCGCCCAGGCGCTTTGCGCCAGCGGCGGGGTCCCTCGGTCAGGGCACGCACTGGCACCCAGCCATGCCGAGGCGTCAGGCCTCACACGTTGTGCAGCACCTCGCCCTGGCGCGCAGCGGCGCCTGACCGCACCAGTTCATCTGCCAGGCTCTGCAGCCATTCGGCCTCGGTCTGCGTGGCAAAGTGCCGTGCACGCAGCATGCCGAAATACGGCGTGGTCTGCGCCCAGGCCGTGAGGTCGGCAATCCCGATCTGCTGCCATTCGAGCAGCTTGTACTTGAGCAGCACCTTGGCCGCATAAAGCGCGTGCTTGCCCGGGTTGCGCACAAAACCGTCCAGGCGGCGACGGGCGCCGTCGATGGCGCGGGGCGCATCGGCAAACACCGGCCCGTGGCCCGGGATCACGACCTGGGGCGACAGCGTTTCAATCAGGTCCAGCGTGGCGCCCACCTGGGCGAAGGCATCGTCGCCCTCCAGCTCCGGGAACACCACGCCAAAGCCGTTTTCCCACAGCGCATCGGCCGAGATCAGCACGCGGCCCTGGGGTTCGAACAGCACCACCGAGTGCGGGTCGTGCCCCGGCGCGGCATGCACCTGCCAGGGCTTGTCGCCCAGCAGCACGCACGAGCCCGGCACCAGCAGCGTGTCGGCCCGAAAGGGTGGGCACTCCTGCCCTGTGGGGGTGTAGCTCAGCGCATAGGCATCCCACTGGCGCACATGGTCGGCCTGGCCGGGCGGTATGGCCGTGAGCACGCCGGGCCAGGCTTTTTGCAGCGCGGCATTGCCACCGCAGTGGTCGCTGTGCAGGTGGGTGTTGAGCAGGCGATCCAGCCTGCGGCCCGCGAGAGCATCGCGCACCAGCTCCACGGTTTGCTCGGCATGGCTGCAATAGCCGGTGTCCACGATGGCTGTGTCGTGCTGGCCGATGAAGAGGATGTTGTTGGCCGACAGCCAGCCGCGTTCGAGAACGGTGATTTCAGGGGGCAGGAGATCGTGGGGCGCTGTGGTGGGCATGGGTGCAGGAATTCGGGGCTTCGGTGGCGGGCTTCAACGCCGCGCCGTGGGCTGCTGCCCAGCGTACCGCAGGTCGCACCTGCCCGAAGTCCTCCAAAACCCGCAGCCTGGCCGCCCAGGCTGTGTCAGAACGTGACGCCCGCCACCAGGATCACATTGGCATACGGCGTGCATTCGCCGGTGCGCACCATCACGCGGGCCTGCTGGGTCAGGCGCTTGAACTCATCGTGCGATACGGTGCTAGGGACCACCGGAAGCTGGCACCACGTGGGCAACTGGCCACTGTTGCGCTCCATGGCTTCGGTGGCGATCACCGCTTTCTCGACCTGCATTTCTTCCAGCACCACCCGCAGCACATCGGCCACGGCCGGGATGCCGGGCGTGAGGGCCAGGTCGATGCGGCGCGGGCCGGGCGGGATAGGCAGGCCCACGTCGCCGATCACCAGCATGTCGCCATGGCCCAGGGTGGCGATGGCGTGGGAGAGTTCGGCGTGCAGCAGGGCGGTGCGTTTCACAGGGGGCTCCAGGCGGGCGGTTGGGGGCTGTGCGCCACGGCGGCGCGGGTGGGGATGGAGGGCTGGGCGCCGGGCTGGGTGACGCACAGCGCCGATGCGCGGATGCCTTCGCGCACGGCGGCGTCCAGTGGCTCGCCGCGTGCCAGCGCTACGGCCAGCGCACCCAGGAAGGTGTCGCCGGCTGCGGTGGTATCCACCGCCTGCACGACCAGGCCAGGGTGGTAGCGGTTGCCTGCAGCATCGGCGGCCACGGCTCCTGCGGCGCCCAGGGTCACCACCACCTGGGTGGGACCCTTGGCGCACAGGGCCTGTGCAGCCTGCGCGGCATCGGCGGGCGTGGCCACGCTCTGGCCTGCCAGCGCGGCGGCTTCCACCTCGTTCACGACCAGCGTGTGCACCAGCGGCCACATCGCATCGGGCAGGGGCTGGATGGGAGAGGGGTTGAGCACCACCGGACAGCCCGCCGCATGGGCCATCTCGGCGGCGGCCAGTACCTGGGGCAGGGGGGTTTCGAACTGCAGCACCAGGCTGCCTGCGCCTTGCAGCGCAGCGCCCAGCGCGGCGGCATCCAGCACAAAGCGGCCATTGGCGCCGGGCACGACCACGATGCGGTTTTGCCCGCTGGCCTCCACGGTGATGGCGGCGACGCCGGTGGTGGCTTCGGTGTCGGTCTGTACGCCGCTGTGGTCGATGGCGTCGGCGTCGAGCCCGGCACGCAGCGTGTGGCCGTAGCCGTCGTCGCCCACGCGGCCAAACAAGGCCACCTCCGCGCCCTGGCGCGCGCAGGCCACGGCCTGGTTGCCGCCCTTGCCGCCGGGCACCAGGTGCAGGGCGTCGGCCAGCACGGTCTCGCCAGGGCCCGGTGCGTGTTGCACCTGGAGCACCAGGTCCATGTTCAGGCTGCCGACGACGGCGATGCGGGGCGTGTGGGTCGGGCTCATGCCGCACCTCCGGGCGCATGGGCCGTGGAGGCGCGCACGCGCAGCTCAGGCTGCAGCATCACCTTGCGTGCGTCCTGGCGCTTGCCGTCGATGCGCTCCAGCAGCATGTCCACGGCCAGGGCGCCGATGCGCTGCTTGGGCTGGGCCACGGTGGTCAGCGGCGGGCTGGTGAAGGCAGTGAGTTCGATGTCGTCAAAGCCGACGATGGACAGTGCCTCGGGCACACGCAGGTCGCGTTCGTGCGCGGCGCACAGCGCGCCCATGGCCATGAGGTCGTTACACACGAAGACGGCAGTGGGCGGCTCAGGCGCGCGCAGCACGGCGTGCATGGCTTCGTAGCCACCCTGGCTCGTGAAGTTGCCATGCCATAGCAGGCCCTCGCCGGTGCCGCAGCCCGCATCGGCCAGCGCGGTGCGCCAGCCGGCAATGCGCTGCTCGCTGGGGGCAATGCCGTCGGGGCCGCCAATGCAGGCAATGCGGCGGTGGCCCAGCGACAGCAGGTGGCGCGTGGCCAGCAGGCCACCCTGCATGTGGGCGGTTTCCACCAGGTCGCAGGGCTGTTGCTCGGCGATGTCGATTTCGCGGTCCACCAGCACGGTGGGGATGGACAGGCCCGCCAGCTGCGTGGCCAGCGTGGCGTCGTGCCCGGTGGAGACCACGATGAGCCCGTCGATGCGCCGCTCGGCCAGCACCTGCAGGTAGGTGCCCTGGCGGTGCGCCTCGTCGTTGGTGTTGCACAGGATGACGTTGTAGCCCGCGCCAAAGCAGCGGTCTTCCACGCTGTGCACGATCTCGGCAAAGTAGGGGTTGGAGCTGTTGGGGATCAGCATGCCCAGCGTGCGCGTGTTGTTGCTTTTGAGGCTGCGCGCAATGGCGCTAGGCACATAGCCCAGTGCGCGGATGGCGGCCTCGACCCGCTCGCGCCCCTCGGGGCTCACGCGGCGTGTGCCGTTGACCACGTGCGACACCGTGGTGACGGACACCTCGGCGTGGCGCGCAACGTCCTTGATAGTAGCCATGCAGGAAAAAGAAAAATCGGTGTGTTGAAACAGGTTCAGCGGGCGGCGCGGCGCTGGCGCAGCGTGTCCACAATGACGGCCGCCACGATCACAAAACCCGTGATGATGCGYTTGCTSGGCTCGCTGGCGCCCACCTGSGCSAGSCCKGCCTCSAGCACCGCGATGATSAGCACGCCRAASRMGGTGTTGACCACCGAGCCGCGCCCGCCCATGAGGCTGGTGCCGCCAATCACCACGGCCGCAATCACCTGCAGTTCCATGCCGGTTCCGGCGTTGGGGTCGGCGGCTTCGAGCCGGGCCGACTGCATGAGGCCCGCCAGGCCCGCGAGCAGGCCGGTCATCGCAAACACGATGACGCGGATAGGGCGCGGGTCCACACCGGCCAGGCGCATGGCTTCTTCATTGGTGCCAATGCCCACCACGCAGCGGCCAAACACGGTGCGCGACAGCACCAGCTGTGCCACCACCACCAGCACCACGGCCAGCAAGAAGGCGAACGAGATGCCGCCAAAGAAGGGTGCCGACAGCCACGAGATCGCATCGCCCACGTACTGCGTGCGCGAGTCGGTCACCACATACGCGCTGCCACGCACGGCTTCAAGCATGCCCAGCGACACGATGAACGAGGGCAGTCGCCATGCGACGGAAATCATGCCGGTGATGGTGCCGCACACCAGGCCCGTGGCCAGTGCCAGCACTGCGGCGGCGGGCACCGTCCAGCCCCATTGCAGGATGGCGGCGGCCGAGGTCGCAGCGGCCAGCGCCATCACCGAGCCTACCGACAGGTCGATGCCCGCAATGATGAGCACAAAGGTCATGCCCACGGCCATCACGGCCAGGGCCGGGATCTCGTTGGCGATGGTGATGAAGGTCTCGGCGCTCCAGAAGTATTCGGACAGCGACGAGAACAGCGCCACCATGCCCGCCAGCACGGCCAGCAGGCCCAGGTAGGTGCCCAGCTGGCTGCGCCAGACCGAAGCGGAGGAAGGCGCCGCAGCGGGCGCGGCAGATGTGGTGGGGGCGTTCATGCGGTCACAGGAGAAGAAGTTGAAGGGGTGGTGCTGGTGCGCCCGCCGGGCTCGGAGAACGCGGCSGCCAGCAGCGATTGCTCGSWCCACTSGCCGCGCTCGAACACSGCSACCAGSCGGCCSGCGCTCATCACGCCGATGCGGTCGSMCATGGCCATGAGTTCGCGCAGGTCAGACGACACCATGAGCAGCGCGCGGCCTTCCAGGGCCATGCGATCCAGCTCGCCATACAGCTCGGCGCGCGCGCCCACGTCMACGCCGCGCGTGGGTTCATCCAGCAGCAGCACGCGGCCTTCGCGGTGCAGCCAGCGGGCAAACACCACCTTTTGCTGGTTGCCGCCCGACAGCTGCCCCACCGGCTGCTCGGGGCTGCGGCAGCGGATGCCCAGCGTGCGCACAAAGCCCTGCACCAGGCGGCTTTCGAGCCCGCGCTGCAGCCAGCCGCCGCGCGACACGGCCGATAGGTCGGACAGCGTGGCGTTGATGCGGATGGGCTGCGAGAGCAGCAGACCCTGCGATTTGCGGTCTTCGGTGACCAGGCCCACACCGGCGGCGATGGCCTGCAGCGGCGATGCGAAACCCCGCTGCCAGGTGCGGGGGGCGGTGGGTGCTAGTGTGGGTGATTTTGCTATGTTTTGTGTAGCTGCTGGCGCATGATTCACTGGCGCTTGCGGTTGTTTTTGCTCAAAAGATTGGTGCAGCGTCACGCTGCCACGGTCTGCCCGGTCCGCGCCAAACAGCAGGCGGACCAGCTCAGTGCGGCCCGATCCAACCAGCCCGGCAATGCCAAAGATCTCGCCAGCGCGCAGCTCCAGGCTCACGTCCTGCACGGCGGTGCCCCGTCCCAGGTTTTCAGCGCTCATCACCACGGGGCCGATGGGGCGGCGCGGGCGGTGGTCCAGGTCGCTCACCACGCGGCCCACCATGCGCTGCACCAGGTCGTCTTCGCTCATGCCGGCCATGGGGCGCACGTCCACCAGGCGGCCATCGCGCAGCACGGCCACGCGGTCGGCAATGCGGCGCAGTTCTTCGAGCCGGTGCGACACGTAGATGATGGCCACGCCGCGCGCGGTGAGGTGCGCGATCTGCTCAAACAGGTAATTGGTCTCGCGCGGCGTGAGCATGGCCGTGGGCTCATCGAGCACCAGGATGCGCGTGTCGTCCTGCAGGTTGCGCGCGATCTCCACCATCTGCTGCTGGCCAATCCCCAGTTGCGAGACCGGGGTGGCGGGGTCGATGTTGTCGAGCCCGATCTTGGCCAGCTGTGCACGGGCGGCGGCGTGCAGCGCATCGCGCTGCAGCCAGCCCAGCCGGTGCGGCAGGCGGCCCATCAACAAATTCTCGGCCACGGTGAGCGTGGGCACCAGGCCCAGCTCCTGCATCACCATGCGCACGCCGTGGCGCTCGGCATCGCGGCGCGACGTGGGGGCGTAGGCCTGCCCCGCCAGCTGCATGCCGCCGCGCGTGGGCTGTTCCAGCCCGCAGAGGATCTTGGACAGCGTGCTCTTGCCCGCGCCGTTTTCCCCGGTCAGCGCCAGCACCTCGCCCGCAAACAGCTCCACGTTCACGCCATCGAGCACGGTGGCGGTGTAGTCCTTGCCCACGGCCTGGATGGCGAGCAGGGGCGTGGCTTGTCGGGCGGCGGAGGGGCTGAGCATGGTGGTGTGATGGGGGCGACTGCAGAGCGGGCTTTATGTTTTGAGCGGTGAACAAAGCTCAGCGAAGCGGTTCTGGCTAGGCGCCGTGTCGCAGGCAGTACTGGAAGTACGACAAGACACGGCAACAACGCCAGAAGAGCTTTGTTCTCCGCTCCGAGGCTTACTTGCTGTCTTTCGTCACCAGCACCACCTCCGTCTTCACCGTGGCGGGCAGCTGGTTCTGCGGCGTCTTGGCGGCCAGGGCCTTCTGGGCCAGCTCGATGCCGAACACGGCCTGCTTGGCSGCGWACTGGTCGGCGGTGGCMAGCACGCGGCCGTCSKYCAGCATSGGCTTGATGGCGCCGATGTTGTCGTAGCCCACCACCWGCACCTTGCCGGTCTTGCCGGCGGCCTTCACGGCAGCCACGGCGCCCAGGGCCATGCTGTCGTTGCCAGCCAGCAGGGCCACGAGGTCAGGGTGCTCGCGCATCATGCCGGCGGCCACGGTGTTGCCCTTTTCGATCTCCCAGTTGCCGGACTGCACGCCCACCACGGTGATGTTGGCGGCTTTCATGGCGTCCTGGTAGCCCAGGGTGCGCTGCTGCGCATTGAAGGTGGTGGACACGCCTTCGATGATGCCGACCTTGTCACCAGCCTTCAGCGTCTTGGCCAGGTGGTCGCCCACCAGCTTGGCGCCKGCRCGGTTGTCRGGGCCSACGAAGGGTACGGTGATGTTCTTTTCCTTCAGCGCGTCGGCATCGAGTTGGTTGTCGATGTTGACCACGAGGATGCCCTTGTCGATGGCCGTCTTGACCACGGGCACCAGCGCCTTGGAGTCGGCAGGGGCCAGCACGATGGCACTGACCTTTTGGGCCACGGCCTGCTCGATCATCTTGATCTGGGCTGCCGTGTCGGTCTCGTTCTTGATGCCATTGGCCACCAGCGTGTATTCCTTGGCATGGGCCTTCTGGTGCGCCTTGGCRCCGTCTTCCATGGTGCGGAAGAACTCGTTGGCCAGCGACTTCATGATGAGCGCGATCTTCGGCTTGTCCTGCGCAAAGGCAGGGCTGGCCAGCAGGCTGCCCACAACGGCGAGGGCGGCGGCGGTCTGAACGGAACGGCGGGTGAACTGCATGGGTGTTGTCTCCAGGTTGGAATGTGGACTGAGGCAACGCTGAACAAGCCTCTCGCGCCAGGCGCATCCCTGGCTCAGGACGGTCTGCAGCGTTGCAAATCCTCGCGATAGCTACGGCTATCACTCTGGTTTGCGCCTTGCAGTCCATCCCGATCCAGGGCCCGCCGCATCGCGGAGACTTATCCAGCATCGCCCTAAGGCGACCGACAGCGTGGAGGGAAATCCCCGGCACCGCCCCCAAAAAGGAGCGGCTACGGATGCCCGGTGCCTTGTCGCGATCGGGATGATAACGAAAGCAAACGTTTGCGCAAACGTTTGCTAATCAGTAAAAACCCGAAGATGCAGACATTCGATTACCGGCGCAGTGGGGCGATCTGCAGGGTTTACGCCCAAGAAAAAGGGCGCCGAAGCGCCCTGGGGGAGGTGATGGAGGACAGCGTTTGTCGCTCTGCCCTCAGGAACAACGGCCTCAGGCCTTGCGCAGCTCTCGGCGCAGGATCTTGCCCACATTGCTCTTGGGCAGCTCGTCGCGGAACTCGATGTACTTGGGGCGCTTGTAGCCGGTGAGGTTCTGGTGGCAGTAGTTGGCCACTTCGTCCTCGGTCAGGGCCGGGTCGTTCTTGATGATGAACACCTTGATSGCCTCGCCCTGCTTCTCRTCGGGMACACCRAYRGCCGCGCAYTCGACMACGCCGGGGCACAGGCTGATGACCTGCTCCAGCTCGTTGGGGAACACRTTGAAGCCGCTCACCAGGATCATGTCCTTCTTGCGGTCGAYGATGCGGSTGTAGCCCTGCGGGTCCATGATGCCGATATCGCCAGTGCGCATGAAACCATCGGCCGTGAAGGCCTTGGCGTTCTCTTCGGGCTGGTTGTAGTAGCCCACCATCACGTTGGGGCCGCGGATGCAGATCTCGCCCGACTCGCCCTGGGGCAGGCTGTTGCCCTCGTCGTCCTTGATGGCGATGTCGATGCTTGGCAAGGGCAGGCCGATGTTGCCGCTGAACGTGGTGCTGATCACCGGGTTGTTGGTGCCGATGGCGCAGGTCTCGCTCATGCCCCAGCCTTCGATCATGGTGCTGCCGGTCACCTTTTGCCAATGCTTGGCCGTGCCCTCGCTGGCCGCCATGCCCCCGGCTTGCGACACGCACAGGTGGGAGAAGTCCAGGGTCTTGAACTGCGGGTTTTGCAGCAGCGCGTTGAACAGCGTGTTCACCGCAGGCAGCATGTGGAAGGGGCGCTTCTTGAGTTCTGCCACGAACTTCGGAATGTCGCGCGGGTTCGGGATCAGCGTGAGGCTGGAGCCCTGGCGGATGGCCAGCAGGCACAGCGTGAGCGCGAAGATGTGGTACAGCGGCAGTGCGGCAATGCTGTTGGCTTTGCTCAGGTCGCCCACCTTGGACAGCGCGGGCGTGAACCASGCCTCSGCCTGCAGCGTGGCSGCSACGATGTTGCGGTGGGTSAGCACCGCGCCCTTSGACARRCCCGTGGTGCCGCCGGTGTACTGCAGAAAGGCAATCGAATCCAGCGTGGCCTGGCTGGGCGCGAGCGACTTGTGCTCGCCCAGCGACAGTGCCTTCTTGAAGGTGACGACCTTGCGGCCGTTCGACAGGGGTAGGTCGTAGGCAGGTACCATCTTGGCCAGGTGGCGCACGGCAAAGGTGATCCATTTACCGAACCAGAAGCCCAGCAGGTCGCCCATGGACGCCATCACCACATGCTTGACGGCCGTGTGGTCAATGACCTCGGCCAGCGTGTGGGCAAAGTTCTCCAGGATCACGATGGCGGTGGCGCCCGAGTCCTTGAGCTGGTGCTCCAGCTCGCGCGCGGTGTACAGCGGGTTCACGTTCACGCAGGTGTAGCCTGCGCGCAGCACGGCGGCCATGGTCACGCCAAACTGGGGGATGTTGGGCAGCATGATGGCCACGCGCGCACCGGGCTCCAGGCCCAGGCTTTGCAGATAGGCACCCAAAGCGGCCGAGCGGCGATCCAGCTCGCCGTAGGTCATCCACTGGTCCATGCAGACCGAAAACGGGCTCGATGCGTGTTTGCGGAACGACTCTTCCAGCAGGTGGGCCACAGAGCGGTATTGCTCGGGCTTCACGTCGTGTGGGACGCCCGGGGGGTAGCTCTTGAGCCAGATCTTTTCCATGCGCTTGTTTCCTTGTGCTCGCCAAATGCCATTGATAGGTGGGCACAGATTGTGGAAGGCGGGCGCGTTGCGGGCTATCGGGCTTGTCCTAGTGTGCTGGCGAGCTGGGTCCCGCAGGTGACAGGATCGGCATCGAACAGTTGCTCCATCAGCGCCCGCTCCCGTTGCTCGATGGTGGCCAGAAACTGCTCCACCCCGCCGCGCTGGCGCGCAAGATGGCCGAAGGTGTCAAACCCCGCCTCCAGAAACTTCTGCAACGCGCCCATGCCCGCGGCGTTGGCCGGGCCGCGCATCATGCGCAGCATCATCCGCAGGCCGGGGGTGCGCGTGAGGCGCGCCAGGTCATTCCCCATGGCCAGCACGCGCTGCAGCTGCTGCTGGCGCGCATGGCGCTGGCCCACAGTGCGCCAGGCGGCGGTGTAGCGGGCGGCAACGTTGGCCGCATCGGCTTCGTGCAGCAACCACGCGCGGCCCATGTCCTGGTCCAGTCCCTCGGTCTGTGCGTGCAGCACGGCCAGGGCCACGGCGGTGGTCACCGCCGGCTGGGGGAACATGGTCTGCAGCGTGCCGGCGATGCGGCCAAACTGCAGATCGCGGTCGGTGTAGTCGGTGTCGCTGTACAGCTCTTCCAGAAAGAACCGCGCTGCGGGTCCGAACGAGGGCGAGCCCATCAGGTCCGCATAGGTGCCCCGAAAGCGCCGCGCCTGCAGGCTTTTGATGCTGCCCACCGCCGCCCCCAGCGCCGGGTCACCCGTGCGGTGCAGGCGCAGGGCGGTCACGTCGGCGATGCAGTCGCGGATGGTCTGGGCGGCATCCATGGGGCGGGGTCCTTTCGGCGTTCTGCGGGGTGCGGTGTCGGGCTGTGGTGAGGCCGCACAATGCGGCTGGTCAATTACAACATCTGCCCATCACCACCATGATCGCGCGCTGGCAACGAATCCTGCTCCTGTTCATCCTGCTGACCATGGCCGCCTGGCTGCTGTGGCAGTGGCCCCATTCACCGTTGCGTGCCGTACTGGGGGCACTGGTGCCGCTGTGTGTGTACCTGGTGGTGATGGCGGTGGAGTTTGTGCTGATGCACATCACCAACCGTACCGACGCCGCACCCCGCGCCCGCCTGTCACAGGTCGTGGGTGCCTGGTGGGCCGAGGTGTGGGTGGCGTTGATGGTGTTTTGCTGGCGCCAGCCGTTTCGCCACCAGTCATTGCCCGACTGGTTGCCTGCGCAGCCCACCGGAAAGCGCGGCGTGGTGCTGGTGCATGGCTTCATGTGCAACCGGGGGCTCTGGCTGCCGTGGTTTGCGCCTCTGCAGGCGCGGGGGCATGCCTATTTGGCGGTGAATCTGGAGCCGGTGATGGGCTCGATTGACGAGTACGCGGACATCATTGAAGACGCTGTGCGCCAAGTGACGGCGGCCACGGGGCAGGCGCCGGTGTTGTTGTGCCACAGCATGGGCGGCTTGGCGGTGCGGGCGTGGCTGCGAGCGCACCAGGCGGATGGGCGGGTGCACCGAGTGTTGACGCTGGGCACGCCGCATGGGGGAACGTGGCTGGGGCGTTTCAGCCGGGCGGTGAATGGGCGGCAGATGAGCTTGGCGGGGGATTGGGTGGTGGCCTTGCAGCGGGCGGAGCCTGCGGGGCGGGCTGCGTTGTTTACCTGCTGGTATTCGAACTGCGACAACATCGTGTTTCCGGCGACCACAGCGGCGTTGGCGGGGGCAGAACACAGGTTGGTGGAAGGGGTTGCGCATGTGCAGATGGCGTTTGACCCCGGGGTGATGAAGGCTTGTCTGGAGGAGGTTGGGCGGGGGTAATGTTTTGGTTTTTGGGCTGGATGCGCTAGTGGGATATGGGTGGGTAGCTATTGATTTTGCAGTGTTGGTTCTTGTGCGCTGATTGGGTGGCGTGCCTTTGTTGAGGGCGGGAGCCGGGAGTCGCCCGGCGTGCGAGTAACTTTCTTTTGCTTCGCCAAAAGAAAGTCACCAAAGAAAAGGCGACCCCCAGTCTGCGACCCCTTCGCTGTGCGAAGGGGCAAACCTGCGGCGGGGCGGTTGTGGGGTGCGCCGTGGAACTCACTGCGCTGCGGTGCAGCTTCGTTCAGACATCCACGGCGAGTCAGAGCACGAGGCATGTGCGCTTCGACGCCCATGCTCACCCCACAACCGCCCCGCCGCAGGCGCAGCCAGCAGGGGTGGGACAGCCGAACATCCAAACAACCGAACAACCGAACAGCCGGACATCCATTCGGGCCATTGCTGCGCTCGGCCGCGCCTGCGCAGCGCAAAGCGCTTGCGCCCGCGATGTGGGGCCGAGCGCAGCGATGGCCCGTGTAGATGTTCTGCTCCCTGTGCCCCTGTGGATGCGCCGAGGAGCGCAGGGTTTGGCGGATCAGGGCTCGCGTGTGTCTGAGCGACGCGCAGCGGCGCGAGTTGAGCGAGACCCCGCCAAACCCGAGCACCGCAGGTTGCCCCGTAGCGTCAGCGCAGGGGACGCAGACAGTGGGGTCGCCTTTCTTTTGGGTACTTTTCTTTGGCGAAGCAAAGAAAAGTGCCTCGCCTGCCGGGCGAATCCCGGCCCCCGCCCTCAACCCAGGCACAGAGACCGATTCATCCAAAAGGCCCAACAACCCCAGCCCAGCCCCGCATTCCTGGATGCAAGTTGCTATTAAAAGCGTAGCTTTCAGCGCATGATTCACTAGCGCTGGCAGCCAGTTTCTTCAAAACATCAAGCCGCCACAGCCTCCCGCTCATCCGCGGCAAACTCCGGCAACCCACGCAGCCGCTCATAGATCGGCGCAAAGTCCGCCGCCGTCATCTCGAACAGCTGCTCAAAACTGTCGATCACAAAATACGTCTGCTGGTACGTATCAATCTTGTAGCGTGTGCGCATGGTGCGCTCCAGTTGCAGCGGAATGCGCTGTGGCTCCGGGCTCTGCACCGAATACGCCAGTTCGCCCGACGAACTCAGGATGCCCGCGCCATAGGCCCGCAACTGCCCCGCTTCGCGGATCAACCCGAACTCGATCGTGTACCAGTACAAGCGGCTCAGCATCTCGCACGACCCCAGCCCCTGCGCCTTCAGCCCGCCCTGGCCRTAGCGCTGCACRTAGTCGGCAAASACCGGGTYGAACAGCAKCGGCACATGGCCGAACAGGTCGTGRAASAYGTCGGGCTCGACGATGTASTYGAACTCCTCGGGCTTGCGGATCCAGTCCGTCACCGGGAACTTGCGGTTGGCSAGCAGGGTGAAGAASGGCASCTCGGGRATCAGCCCCGGCACGCCCACCAGCTCCCAGCCGGTGGCTTTGTAGAGGCGCTCGTTCACCTCTTCAAAACGCGGGATGCGGTCGCTCGCGCCCAGTGAGGGCAGGGCGTCGATGAACGCTTGGCTCGCCAGGCCCGGCAGCAGGGCGCGCTGGCGCTCGTACAGACGGCGGTAGGTGTCGTGGTCGGCGGCGGTGTAGGCCGCATAGTCCTGCGGGCAGGTGTAGTCCGCGTTGGCGCGCGAGTAGTCGCCACGCGGTGGGCGGGTGGATTGGCCATAGACGACAGGGGCTTGTCCCATTTTTTTCTCCTTTGCCGCCATGGTCGGCGCACCGCGACGGGGTGCGCACCAGCCCACGCGGCTGCTAATCGATCTTGATCTTTGCGGCCCGGATCAGGAACTCGTACTTGCTGTTTTCCGAGCGCACAAACTGCGCAAATCCGTCGAGCGTCAGCTCTTCGGGCGTGATCCCCATCTTCTTGAACTTCTCCTTGCCCGCAGGCGAATGCATCGCGGCGCTGAACGCGTTGGCATAGCGGCGTGCGTCCGCATCGGGCAGCGAGGCCGGCGCGAACAGGCCGAACCAGGTGGACACGTTGAAGCCCTGCACGCTGTCGTTGATGCTGGGCACTTTCGGTAGCGCCTCGTTGCGGCTGAGGGTGGTCACACCCAGCGCCAGCAGCTTGCCCGACTGGATCTGCGGCAGCGCCGAGGCCAGGTTGTCAAACACCATCAGCACCTGGCCGGATTCCAGTGCGGCGAGCGCGGGCTTCGAGCCCTGGAACGGCGTGTGGCCCATCCGGGTGTTGGTGAGCGACTTGAACATCTCGGCCGAGATGTGGCCGATGCTGCCGTTGCCGCCCGAGCCGTACTTGGCCTGGTCCGGGTTCTTCTTGAGGTACTGCACCAGGTCGGGCGTGGTCTTGATGCCCAGCTTGGCCGCCTGCTCCGCGTTCACCACCAGCACATTGGGCGTGCGCGCCACGAGGACGAGGGGTTTGAAGTCCTTGAGTGCGTTGTAGGGGAAGTTCTTGTACAGCCAGGGGTTCACCGCGTGCGTGGCCACGGCGCCCATCAACACCTGGTTGCTGGTCTTCCCGGCCTTGGCGACCTGGTCGGCGCCGGTATTGCCACCTGCCCCCGGTTTGTTCTCCACGGTGATGGAGCCCAACTGGGCTGCGGCACCGTCGGCCACGATGCGGGCCGAGGTGTCCAGCGGACCACCAGCGGGGTAGGGCACCACGATGGTGAGCGGGGCAGACGGGTTCTGCGCCAGCGCGGCAGTGGCCGCGCCGGCCAGAAGGGTGCTGAACAGGGTGCTACGGAGCGACATCGGGATCCTTTTGAGTTCCGGGGAGCGCGCAGTATAGGCACCTGTGCAGGGTTAACCCTGGATGTCCGATGTCTTACGTGTTCAGCACACCACGGCGGATCTGGTCGCGTTCCAGCGACTCGAACAGCGCCTTGAAGTTGCCTTCGCCAAAACCGTCGCGGTAGTCGCCCTCGCGCTGGATGAATTCGAAGAACACCGGGCCCAGCATGGGCGTGGAGAAGATCTGGAGTAGCAGGCGGGGCGTGCCGTCGGCCGTGGTGCCGTCCAGCAAGATGCCGCGCGACTGCAGCTCGGGCACCGGCTGGCCGTGGCCGGGCAGGCGGGTGTCCAGCATTTCGTAATAGACCTCGTTGGGCGCGGTGGCCAGCTGCACGCCGGCCATGCCCAGCTTGTCCACCACGTCCAGCAGGTTGTCGCAGATCAGCGCGATGTGCTGAATGCCCTCGCCGTTGAACTGCATCAAAAATTCTTCGATCTGGCCGCCACCCTGCTTGGACTCTTCGTTCAGCGGGATGCGGATCTTGCCGTCAGGCGCGGTCATGGCCTTGGACGTGAGGCCCGTGTATTCGCCCTGAATGTCGAAGTAGCGGATTTCGCGGAAGTTGAACAGCTTCTCGTAGAAGTTGGCCCAGAAACCCATGCGGCCCCGGTACACATTGTGCGTGAGGTGGTCGATGAGGTTCAGGCCGTGGCCCACGGGGCGGCGGTCCACGCCTTCGATGAATTCAAAGTCGATGTCGTAGATGGACTTGCCGTCTTCAAACCGGTCGATCAAATACAGCGGCGCACCGCCAATGCCCTTGATGGCGGGCAGGCGCAGTTCCATGGGGCCGGTGGGGATCTCGATGGGCTGGGCGCCCAACTCCAGCGCGCGGTTGTAAGCCTTGTGCGCATCCTTCACACGGAAGGCCAGGCCACAGGCGGAGGGGCCATGCTCGGCACCAAAGTAGGCGGCCTGGCTGTGGGGCTCGCGGTTCAGGATGAAGTTGATGCCGTTCTGGCGGTACAGCACCACATCCTTGGACCGGTGCTTGGCGACCAGGGTGAACCCCAGCTTTTCGAACACGGCCTCCAGCACGCCGGGCTGGGGCGAGGTGAATTCGACGAACTCGAAGCCCATCAGGCCCATGGGGTTGTCCCAGGCAGCGAGCTGGGCGGTGGTTTCTTGCGGCAAGGCGGCGTTCATGGGGTGTCTCCGGCATTCGTTGATGAATGTCATGGACTGTAGGCGCGGCCTGCCTCATGTTTCTGGCGAAATCAAGAGGCTTTGGCCTTTGATTTGCAGGAATCTTGTGAATGATCAAAATTTCGCGCAGTCTGGCGGCGCGCTGGGCGGGGCTTGCCGCCGCAGCGCTGCGCGGTCGGCAGAAGGTCCCTATGAGCCCGAGGTGCCCGCGTTGAGCTGGCGCAGCGCCAGGGCGGCGTCAATGCGTTGTTGCTCTTCGGGCGAGAAGAGCTGCTGGCGCAATTGCTGCAGGCCGGGGCCCTCGCCCTGCTGGGTGCGCGCTTGGCTGTATTGGTCGAGGCGCTGGTTCCAGTGCTGTTCCTCCCGGTCCAGCTGCGCCATGGCCTGGGCGGCTGCCGGGCCGTACTGCGCGCTGCGGGTGGCGTAGCGGCTGCGCTCGTCGGCGTTGCTGGCGTTGAAGGCGGCCGTCTGCGCGGCGGCCGCCATGTGGGCGGTGGCGGCACTGCGTTCGGCGCGGCGCTCGGTGGAGAGTTCGTTGTCGGCCGCCTGCAGCGCCTGGGCGCGCTGCTCGGGGCTGAGCTGGGTGTTGCGCTCAATCTCCAGGCGCGCCAGGGTGTAGCGGTCCAGGTCGGCCTCGCGGGCAAACAGGGCGTCGTATTCGGCGTCGTCAAAAAACTGCAGGCGCACCTTGTGGCGCGCCTCCAGCGCGTCGCGCAGTGCGCGTGGGTCGGTCAGGTCCTGCGGCGCACGCAGGCTGCCCAGGGCCACACGGTAGTCCACGTAGCGCTCGGCCAGTGCCAGGGCTCGCGTGGCCAGGGCGGCGGGGAAATGCTGGTTGACCAGTGCGGCCAGGCGCTGTTTGAGCGTGGCTGGGTCGCTGGCGTCGCCCGCTTCCATCAGCAGGGCTTCCAGCGTGTCGCGCAGGCCGTGCACCAGCAGGGGGTCGGCCGGGCCGTCGGTGGTGATGGCGCGGCGGCGTGCAAAAAAGCTGTGGTCCGCGCCCTGTGCTGGCGAGGGTTGTACCTGGGCACCGGCGGAGGCGGCGGCCGCCCCTGCCGGTGATGGGTGTGTATCCCCCGCGCCGAACCCGGCAGGGCCCCCCAGCCACCACACCACGGCGACCGTGGTGAGGGCCAGGACTGCGGCGGCAACCGCCCAGGTGCGCGAGGGCTGGGCCATGGCTTACAGGCCTTGTTGCTTGAGGCGGTTGGCGTGCTGGCGGTACAGCGTCACCGGGTCGGTGGAGAACCAGTCGCGCAGGCCCAGCAGTTGGTTGACTTCGTCGAGGTGGTTCTGGCGGTAGTCGCCCAGGTGTTTGCCCAAGCGCGACGAGCAGGCCGACACCAGGCCATCGTTGGCTTCGCCAAAGGTCAGGCTCAGCGTGGCCAGCAGGGCGTCGCTGGCATCGAGCACGTTGGTCAGGGGCAGGGTGCCGGTCCAGGAGTAGTAGCGCACACCGTTCACCAGCTCGGCGCCGCTGCCGCAGCCGGAGGTGGGCACGCCTTGCGGAAAGCGGCTGTTGAACTTGGCCGAGCCGGCCGTGGTCAGCGAGTCCAGCGCCGCCGTGGGCATCTGGGGCAGGCCGGTGCCGCCGGAGGTCAGGTTGATCAGGCCCACCAGCGCCTTGGCGGCGGCGCTGGCCACGGCTTCGGACACCGAGCCCGCGGGCGCTACGCCACGCAGGATGTCGGCCACGCGCGAACCCCGGTTCACGCCGCCAATCGAGGTGACCGATGCCACCAGCTGCGGCGCAACGCCCGCCACATAGCGGGTGGTGGGGCCTCCGTGCGAATGGCCTACCAGATTCACCTTGGGGGCCCCGGTCAGCGCCAGGATGGTCTTGACCTGCGCCAGCAATTGCTCGCCGCGCACCTCGGTGCTGTTGGCGGCGGAGACCTGGGCGACGTAGACCTTGGCGCCGCCCTGGCGCAGTGCGTCGGGGATGCCGTAGAAGTAGTCGATCCCAAGGGCCGAGTCAAAGCCGAACAGGCCATGCACCAGCACGATCGGGTAGCGCGTCTGGGTGTAGCCCGTCTGCGCCTGCGCGCCCACGCCCAGCAGCAGCAACCCCGCCGTTGCTGCCAGCACCAGTCGCCGCAAAAAGCGGCTGAAAAATCCGGTCATGTGTTTGTCTCCGTTGGTATGGTTTCTTATGCTCGCAAAAACGAACGATCGTTCTTTTTTGCGAGATCAATTTTTGTATTCGGCCCGTGGAGTCACTATCGGGACATACCCGTGTGTGCGCCGCACCATGCAGAAATCACGCAGTTGTTCGTAAAATCCTGCGCCATGAAAGCCTTTGACGCACTCGACAAGCTGGACCGCGCCATCCTGCGCCGCCTGCAGGACAACGGCCGCGAGACGTACGACGTCATCGGAGAGCAGGTGGGCCTGTCGCCCAGCGCCGTGCTGCGCCGCGTCAAGCGGCTGGAAGACAGCGGCGTGATCCACCGCTACGTGGCCCTGGTGCAGCCCGAGGCGGTGGGGCTGGGGCTCACGGCGTACCTGAACGTGCGGCTGGAAAAACACACGGAGAGCCACAAGCGCAACCCCATGGACCTGTTCCGCGCCAGCGTGCAGACCTGGCCCGAGGTGGTGGAGTGCGCATCGCTCACCGGCGAAATGGACTACCTGCTGCGCGTGGTGGTGGCCGACATGGCGCACTACAGCCGCTTCATCATGGACACGCTGCTCAAGCACCCCAGCGTGCAGGACTGCAAGACCAGCTTTGTGCTCGACCGCGTGAAGGCGACGACGGCTGTGCCGGTGTAGTCCAGCGCGGGCCTTCGCCCTTGGCTGGGATGGGGCACGTCACGGGCGTGACTCCCTGTGGCGTCTGGCGGTGCGGCGGAGGTTGCTGTAAGGCGGTCCGCGCTTTACGCTCTGGCCCGTGCGGAGAAGGCTTGGCGCAGACGGGGTGCAGCCACCTCAGCCGTCGCGTCTGCGACCCGTACTGAGGAGATCCGGGGCATGAATACTCTCAAATTGATAGCTATTGAGGCATGATCTTCCAGCGCTTGAAGCCGATTTTTCCGCATTTTGAGTAGGATCACTATTTTGTTGCGGCGCAGCAATTTGGACTGGAAAAAATGAGGGAAAACCCTTATATTTGGCGACATGTTCGCAACCAAAGACTGGCTCAAGGCATCCTGGTACGCAGGCCGGGACCTGCTGCGCCCGGTAACCAGCGGCTCTTCTGCCTCTGACATTCACATCCACCAGCAGGAGACGCCCGTGATGGTTCCTATCCGCTCCCTGGGCCCCTCCTACCGGGAGCGGATCACCCAGCACCTGCTGCAGCTGGAGCCTGCAGACCGCTACCTGCGCTTTGGCTATGCCGCCAACGACGAACAGATCCGCCGCTACGCCGAGCAGCTCAACTTCGAGCGCGATGAAATCTTTGGCATCTACAACCGCCGCCTTGAGCTCATCGCCATGGCCCACCTGGCGTTTTCGGAAAACCCCGAACACAAGCCGTGTGCTGAATTCGGTGTGTCCGTGCTCAAGCAGGCACGGGGGCGCGGCTTTGGCGCGCGCCTGTTCGAGCGTGCCGTGATGCATGCGCGCAATGAGGGCGTGAACATGGTGTTCATCCATGCGTTGTCTGAAAACACTGCCATGCTCAAGATCGCGCGCAACGCCGGTGCCACCGTGCGCCGCGACGGGTCCGAGTCCGAGGCTTATCTGCAGATACCACCCGCCAGCCTCGACACGCGCATGACCGAGATGGTCGAGCAGCAGTTCGCCGAGGTGGACTACCAGCTCAAAAAGCAGGCCAAGCAGTTCTGGGACTTTCTGGCCAATGTGCAGGAAGTGCGCAGCGGCGTGCAACACGCGCGCCACCAGTCGGCCGAGTGATGCATGGCGGTCACGCCCCCGGCCGTGACGCCGGTGGTGGCCGGCTGTCACGGCAATCCGCTATCCTAGGGGTCTGATTCACTACCGCACGTCCTGCACTCCAGACAGTGTCTGACCCGCACCCCGCGCACCCCGGGCGACCGCCCGAGAGGGAAGACAAGCGCACCTTCCTGCAGAAAGTGGCCGAGTTCATCCATCCTGGGCCGGACTCCACGGAAGAACTCATCGAAACCCTGGCCGAGGCCGAGGACAACGAGGTSATCGGCGCCGAATCGCGCGTGATGCTGGAGCGTGTGATCCGCATGGCCGACATGACGGCGGGCGATGTGATGGTGGCAGCACCGCGCATGGACCTCGTCAACATTGACGCGCCTTTCGATGAGCTGCTGCACCTGGTGATCAGCACCGCGCATTCACGGTTTCCGGTCTACCAGGGCGAGCGCGAGAACATCATCGGCATCCTGATGGCCAAGGACCTGCTCAAGCTGCAGCGGGCGCCCGAGCTGAACATCCGTGCGTTGCTGCGCCCGGCCGCGTTTGTGCCCGAAAGCAAAGGCCTGAACGACCTGCTGCGCGAGTTCCGTGGCAACCGCAACCACCTGGCCATCGTGATCGACGAGTTTGGCCGCGTGGCCGGGCTCATCACCATCGAAGACGTGCTRGAGCAGATCGTCGGCGAGATCGAGGACGAGTTCGACATCCCCGAAGACGATGGCGACATCTTCGGCCTGGCCGACCGGACCTACCGTGTGAGTGGTGACACCCCCATCGAGCGTGTGGCCGAGGCCTTTGAGGTGACCATCGTGGGTAGCGACCCCAACGAGCATTTCGACACCATCGGCGGCCTGATTGCCCACGAAATGGGCCATGTGCCCAAGCGCGGTGAGCATCTGCAGCTCAGCGGCCTGCATTTTGTGGTGCTACACACCAAGGGCGGGGCGGTGCGCTGGTTCAAGGTGTCCAGGGTCGAAGACACTCCCTCCGACGGCTGATGTCGCGGCGCTCTCGGATGGCGGGCGGGCCGCTGCTGCCGCAACTGCTGCTGGCACTGGCGGCGGGCCTGGCCCAGGCGGCCTCGCTGGCCTGGCCGGGCAGCGGCCAACCCTTGTGGTGGATGCAGCTGGCTTCGATGGCTGCGCTCGCCTGGATGGTGCGGCCTTTCGCTGTGGAGCACCCGCGCGTTGCTGCGCCCTGGCGGCGCGGTGCGCTCGTGGGCGGGTTGTTTGCCACCGCCTGGCTGGCAGGCACTTTCTGGTGGCTGTTCATTTCCATGCATTCTTATGGTGGCCTGCCCGCGCCTTTGGCCGTGGCAGCGGTGCTGGGGCTCGCTGCCTTTCTTGCCAGCTACTATTCGGCGGCTTTGGCCTTGTTTTGCCGGTATGCGCCGATGAATCGTGCCGGGAGTGCTCTTCTTTTCGGAGCGCTGTGGCTGCTGGCCGAACTGGCACGGGGCGTCTGGTGGACGGGGTTCCCGTGGGGTGCAGGCGGCTACGCACATGTGGATGGGCCGCTCGCCGTGCTGGCCCGCCACATGGGGGTGTATGGCATCAGCGCGGTGGCTGCGGCGTTGGCGATGGGCGTGGTGCAGGTGCGTGCCACCGACCTGCGCAACGTGCGCTGGTGGGCGCTGGTGCTGGCGGCGGGCGGCCTGCTGGCCTGGGCCACGGTGGACCGGCTGTGCGCGGTCAATCTGTGCCACACCCCGGCACGGCGCGCAGCGCCCGCCCTGAGCCTGGAGCTGCTGCAGGGCAATATCCCCCAGGACGAAAAGTTTCAATCCGGCAGCGGCGTGCCCGTGGCCCTGCAGTGGTATGCCGAGGCCCTGCGCAACGCCCAGGCTGACCTGGTGGTGGCGCCCGAGACCGCCATACCGCTGCTGCCGCAGCAGCTCATTCCGGGGTATCTGGAGGGCATGCAGCAACGCTATGCGCAAGGGGCTCAGGCCGCCATGGTGGGCATTCCGCTGGGGGATGAAGCGCAGGGCTACACCAACTCCGTGCTGGGCATGAGCGCCACGACCCAGGCAGAGCCCTATCGCTACGACAAGCACCACCTCGTGCCATTTGGAGAGTTCATTCCGCCGTTTTTCAAGTGGTTCACGGCCATGATGAACATCCCTCTGGGCGATTTCAACCGGGGGACCGTGGGCCAGGCGTCGTTTGCCGTGGCGGGGCAGCGCATYGCGCCGAACATCTGCTACGAAGACYTGTTCGGCGAGGAGTTGGGGGCTCGATTCATCGACCCCGCCCAGGCCCCCACGGTGTTTGTCAACTTCAGCAACATCGGCTGGTTTGGCGACACCCTGGCCATCGACCAGCATCTGCACATCAGCCGCATGCGTGCGCTCGAATTCGMGCGSCCGATGGTGCGCGCCACCAACACGGGCGCCACCGTCATCATCGACCACCGGGGCGTGGTCACGCACCAGCTGGCCCGCTACACGCGCGGCGTGCTCAAAGGCGAGGTGCAGGGCCGGGGGCTGGACGCACAAAGTGGCTGGGCCATCACGCCTTACGCGTGGTGGGTGTCCCGCTGGGGGCTGTGGCCGCTGTGGGCGCTGGGGGCTCTGGTGCTGGTGGGGGCCATGGTCGCCAGCAGGGGCCGCAGGCCGCGTGGCAATTGATCCAGGTCAGGCGTTGCGCCCGGCGGCGCAGGGGCCTGCGCACCCCCGTGTTTAGAGGCGGCTCCCTATGCCTTGATAATAGAGGCCCGCAACCGGGGGCTGGTGTTGCGTAAAACGATGATTTGAGGCGGGCCATCCGCCGTTCTGGAGCACGACTGAAAATGGCAGATTCCTTTTCCTACGAACAACTGATTGCCTCCGGCGAGGGCCGGCTGTTCGGCGCTGACAGCGGGCGTCTGCCGCTGCCACCCATGCTGATGTTTGACCGCATCACGCACATCGACAGCGATGGTGGCGCGCACGGGCTGGGAAAGATCCGCGCCGAGCTCGATGTCAAACCCGACCTCTGGTTCTTTGCCTGCCACTTCCAGGGCGACCCGGTCATGCCTGGCTGCCTGGGGCTCGACGCCATGTGGCAGCTCATCGGTTTTTACCTGACCTGGCTGCAACTGCCGGGCCGGGGCCGCGCGCTGGGTGCGGGCGAGGTCAAGTTCACCGGCGAGGTCGGCCCTGACGTGAAGCTGGTCACCTACGAAATCGATATCAAGCGCGTCATCAAGCGCAAGCTGGTCATGGCCATCGGCGATGCCCGCCTGCTGGCCGATGGCAAGGAAATCTATGTGGCCAACGACCTTCGCGTGGGTCTGTTCAAGCGCGAGGAAGACGGTAAGGACGCAGCATGACCACCAAGAAGCGCGTAGTCATCACCGGCGCGGGCATCGTCTCGTGCATTGGCAACGACCTGGCCTCCGTGGAAGCTTCGCTGCGTGCGGGCACCAGCGGCATCAAGGCCGTGGAGAAGTTCAAGGAACTGGGCCTGCGCAGCCAGGTGGGCGGCGCACCGGAGATCGATATCGAAGCGCGCATTGACCGCAAGCAGCTGCGCTTCATGGGCGATGCGGCGGCCTATGCGCAGATCGCACTGGAAGACGCTATCCAGCAAGCAGGCCTCACGCCAAGCCAAGTCAGCCACCCGCGCACCGGCCTCATCATGGGTTCGGGCGGTGGCTCGCCTGCCAACCAGATCGAAGCGGCCGACACGCTGCGCGAAAAAGGCATCCGCCGCGTGGGACCCTATCAGGTCACGCGCTGCATGAGCTCCACGGTTTCTRCGTGCCTGGCCACCAACTTCAAGGTCAAGGGCATCAACTACTCCATCACATCGGCCTGCTCCACGTCCGCCCACTGCATCGGCGCGGCCGCGCAGCAGATCGCCTGGGGCGTGCAGGACGTGATGTTTGCGGGCGGTGGCGAAGAGCTGAGCTGGGGCATGTCGCTGCTGTTTGACGGCATGGGCGCCATGTCCAGCAAGTACAACGAAACGCCCGAGAAGGCCTCACGCGCCTACGACGCGAACCGCGACGGCTTCGTGATCGCCGGCGGCGGCGGTGCCGTGGTGCTGGAGAGCCTGGAGCACGCCCAGGCCCGTGGCGCGACCATCCTGGCCGAAGTGGTGGGCTTTGGCGCCACCAGCGACGGTGAAGACATGGTGGCCCCGTCGGGCGACGGTGCCATTGCCTGCATGCAGCAAGCCATGGAAGGTCTGGACGCCCCCATCGACTACATCAACACCCACGGCACATCCACGCCCGTGGGCGACATGCAGGAAGTGCGCGCCATGCGTGCCCTGTTTGGCGACAAGGTGCCACCGTTCTCGTCCACCAAGTCGCTCACCGGCCACTCGCTGGGCGCCACGGGCGTGCAGGAGGCCATCTACTGCATGATCATGCTGAACAAGGGCTTCATCGCTGGCTCGGCCAATGTCGAGACACCTGACTCGGCCCTGGGCGGCATGCCTCTGGTCACGCAAACGCGCGATGCGCAGCTGAACACGGTGTTGTCCAACAGCTTCGGCTTTGGTGGCACCAACGCCAGTCTGGTGCTGCGCCGCTGGAACCACTGACCGCGGACTCCCCACCGCAACGGCCTGCCTGTCTCTGGACATGCAGGCCGTTTTTCATGGGCTCTATCGGGCCGTCAGCGCCTGACGGGCCTTGGGGTTGGGCTGCAGGGCCTCGTGCAGCAAGGCGGGCAGCATGCCCAGCATGCGGGTGGCCTGCAGGCCGGGCGGAAAGGCGCGCGCGTGGTAGCTGTACAGCGACATGGGGGCCAGCTCGTGCAGCTCCTGTGCCACCATCTGTGCAGGGTCCAGCCCCTTGGCGGTGAGAAAGTCCACCACCGTCCAGCCCATGCCCCGGCGCACCAGCTCCAGCGCCAGGCGCGATGTCTGCACCTGGATGCCGGGCCCGGCAGGCGAGCCGAGGCGGTGTGCGATTTCGTCAATCGCCTGGCGCATGGGGTCCTCGCCCACCAGGCGGATCACGGGCACCTGCGCCAGCCGCGCACCGGGGCTGGCGGCACGGGGAGCACGCGCCCACACGCTGGTCGCGACCGCCAGGTACAAGCGACCACTGACCAGCAGATCGCTCGCGATTTGTGGGTGGGGGTGCTTGTAGAAACCCAGGCAAAAGTCCACGCTGCGCGTGAGCAGGGCCTGGGTCATCTGGTCCTGGTGGATGGTGCGCACCTCCACACCCACCTGCGGATGCTGCTCGGCATGGTGCTGCAGCAGGCGCGGCAGAAATTCGTGCGTGATGGACGGTATGGCGCCCAGCCGCACATCGCCCGAATCACTGGTGGCCAGGTTGCGCGCGGTGCGCTTTAGCGCATCCAGCTGCCGGTAGATACCGGTGGATTCGGTGGCCAGCACCTGGGCCTCGGGCGTCGGGGACAGGCCTGCCGGCGAGCGGTTGAACAGCCGGTAGCCCAGCTGCAGCTCGGTGTGCGCCACGGCCTTGCTGATTGCTGAGGGGGTGATGCACAGCAACCGCGCCGCTGCGCTCATGTTGCCGGTTTGCAGCACGGCCTGAAAAACTTCCAGTTGTCTCAAGTTCATGGCGGAGTTGTCTTGTGGCGGTGGCCGAGGGGCACTTCACGGCCTTCGAACGGCAGTTCTGGGGTGTGAACTGAATTCATAAGGGTGGGTCAATTATTCCGCATGACTGTGTTCTGGTTTCTCATAGGATGCGGCACCGCTTCACCGGCGGTTTTGAATAAAGCGGCGCAACGCGCGCTGCCACCCAAAAAAAATCAGGAGACTTCTTCATGCACATTTCTTCCTCCCCCACCGCCAGCCGCTGGCTCGCGGGTTTGCTGTTGTCTGCTGCCTCCGCCGTTGCCATGGCCCAGGCTGCCAAGCCCAACGTGGTGGTGCTGGCCACGGGCGGCACCATTGCCGGTGCGGGCGCCTCGGCCGCCAACAGCGCAACCTATGCCGCCGCCAAGGTGCCGGTGGACAAGCTCCTGGCAGGCCTACCTGAGCTGGCCAATGTGGCCAAGGTGTCGGGTGAGCAGGTGTTCCAGATCGCCTCCGAGAGCTTCACCAACGAGCACCTGCTGCGCCTCGGGCAGCGCGTGTCGGCCCTGGCCAAGCAGGCAGACGTGGACGGCATCGTGATCACCCACGGCACGGACACCCTGGAAGAAACCGCGTACTTCCTGAACCTCACCGTGCGCACCAACAAGCCCATCGTGGTGGTCGGCTCCATGCGTCCCGGCACGGCCCTGTCGGCTGACGGCGCGCTGAACCTGTACGACGCCGTGACTGTGGCTGCCAGCAAGGACGCCGCCGGCAAGGGCGTGCTGGTCACGATGAACGACGAGATCCAGAGCGGTCGCGACGTGAGCAAGACCATCAACATCAAGACCGAGGCCTTCAAGAGCCAGTGGGGCCCGCTGGGCATGGTGGTGGAAGGCAAGAACTACTGGTTCCGCGCCCCGGTCAAGCGCCACACGACCAACTCCGAGTTCAACATCGACGATATCAAGGCGCTGCCCGCCGTGGACATCGTGTACGGCTACGGCAACATGAACACCACGGGCATCGAGGCCTACGGCAAGGCCGGCGTCAAGGCGCTGATCCATGCCGGCACGGGCAACGGCTCGGTGGCCGCACAGGCGGTCGATTCGCTCAAGGCCTTGCGTGGCCAGGGCGTGCAGATCATCCGTTCGGCCCGCGTGCCCGATGGTTTTGTGCTGCGCAATGCCGAGCAGCCCGACGACAAGTACGACTGGGTGGTGGCCCATGACCTGCGCCCCCAAAAGGCCCGCATCCTGGCCATGGTCGCTTTGACCAAGACCAACGACAGCAAGGAACTGCAGCGCATTTTCTGGGAGTATTGATCCCTGTTTCCGAGGTTAGAACGCCATGCTTTGACGCGATGCATGCGTTGACGGCCACACCCGTGTGGCCACCGGTACGCACCGGCTTATAGCTCGCGTGACTGGTTGGGAAGGCTGGGGCTCCAAAAGGGCTCCGGCCTTTTTTCATGGGCGCGGGCCGGTGTTGCTGGCGCTGCCGCAGCACGCGCGGCTGCGCGCCGTAAAATCACCGGTTTGCGCGCGCGATGCCCGTCCTTGCTGCCCATGGGGCGGCGGGCGCTGGGTTTGGCTCGCGCACCGCGTTTTCTTCTTTTTCCCCTTACTTGCCAGGCCCTGGCTTGCCAGTGCCTCAGCCACAGACGCCATGTTGACATTCCAGCAAATCATTTTGAAGCTGCAGTCCTACTGGGACGCGCAGGGTTGCGCCCTTCTGCAACCCTATGACATGGAAGTGGGCGCCGGCACCTCGCACACTGCCACCTTCCTGCGCGCSMTCGGCCCCGAGCCCTGGAAGGCCGCCTACGTGCAGCCCAGCCGCCGCCCCAAGGACGGCCGCTACGGCGAGAACCCCAACCGCCTGCAGCACTACTACCAGTACCAGGTGGTGCTCAAGCCCGCACCGGCCAACATCCTGGAGCTGTACCTGGGCTCGCTCGAAGCCCTGGGCTTCGACCTGAAAAAGAACGACATCCGCTTTGTCGAAGACGACTGGGAGAACCCCACGCTCGGCGCCTGGGGCCTGGGCTGGGAGGTGTGGCTCAACGGCATGGAAGTCACGCAGTTCACCTACTTCCAGCAGGTCGGCGGCATTGACTGCAAGCCCGCCACCGGCGAGATCACCTACGGCCTGGAGCGCCTGGCCATGTACCTGCAGGGCGTGGACAACGTCTACAACCTCAMGTGGACCGACACACTGAGCTACGGTGACGTGTACAAGCAAAACGAGGTGGAGCAGTCCACCTACAACTTCGAGCACAGCGACGCGGACTTCTTGTTCACCGCCTTCAACGCGCACGAAAAGCAGGCCAAGTACCTGATGGAGCAGCAGCTGGCGCTGCCCGCCTACGAGCAGGTGCTCAAGGCCGCACACAGCTTCAACCTGCTGGATGCGCGCGGTGCGATCAGCGTGACCGAGCGTGCCGCGTACATCGGCCGCATCCGCAACCTGGCCCGAGCCGTGGCGCAGAGCTACTACGAGAGCCGCGAGCGCCTGGGCTTCCCCATGGCGCCGCGCGAGTGGGTGGAACAGATGACGAAGAAGGCTGCGTGAGAGAAATGACGATGACAACCCCAAACCTCCTCGTTGAACTGTTTGTCGAAGAGCTGCCGCCCAAGGCGCTGCAGAAGCTGGGCGATGCTTTCGCCACCGTGCTGGGCGACCAGCTCAAGGCCCTGGGACTGGCGTCTGCCTCCTCGGTGGTCACGCCCTTTGCCTCGCCCCGCCGCCTGGCCGCGCATGTGACCGCCGTGGCCGACAAGGCCGCCGACAAGGCCGTGCAGCAAAAGCTGATGCCCGTGACCGTGGGCCTTCAAGCGGACGGCAACGCCACGCCTGCGCTGCTGAAAAAGCTGCAGGCGCTGGGCGCCGATGTGTCCAACCCCGCAGCCGCTGTGGCTGCCTTGAAGCGCGCGCAGGACGGCAAGGCCGAAGCCCTGTTCTACGACAGCGTGGTGCCCGGTGCCACGTTGGCGGCGGGCCTGCAAAAGGCGCTGGACGAAGCCATTGCCAAGCTCCCTATCCCCAAGGTGATGAGCTACCAGCTCGAAACCGACTGCGAGCTGCCCGGCTGGACCAGCGTGAACTTTGTGCGCCCCGCACACGGCCTGGTGGCGCTGCATGGCAGCACCGTGGTGCCCGTGAAGGCGCTGGGCCTGACCGCTGGCAACAGCACCACCGGCCACCGTTTTGAAGCCGCCGTTTCGCCCGTGGTGCTGGCCGACGCCGACAGCTACTCCGCCACGCTGAAGAAGGACGGCGCCGTGATCGCCAGCTTTGCCGAGCGCAAGGCCGAGATCGCGCGCCAGCTGGCTGCGGCTGCTGCGAAGGTGGGCAACGGCGCCCGCCCCATCGAAGACGAAGCCCTGCTGGACGAGGTGACCGCGCTGGTGGAGCGCCCCAACGTGGTCATCTGCCAGTTTGAAGAGCAGTTCCTGGGTGTGCCACAAGAGTGCCTCATCCTCACGATGAAGGCCAACCAGAAGTACTTCCCGCTGCTGGACGCCGCGGGCAAGCTCACCAACAAGTTCCTGGTGGTCAGCAACATCAGCCCSGAAGACRCGAGCKYKGTGRYCGGCGGCAACGAGCGCGTGGTGCGCCCCCGCCTGGCCGAYGCCAAGTTCTTCTTYGACCAGGACCGCAAGAARWCSCTGGCCTCGCGTGTCGAGGSCCTGGGCAAGGTGGTTTATCACAACAAGTTGGGCACGCAGGGTGAGCGCGTGGAGCGCGTGCGCGCCATCGCCAAGGCGATTGCATCCCAGCTGGGCGACGCGCAACTGGTGCAGGACGCCGACCTGGCCGCGCAACTGGCCAAGACCGACCTCGTGACCGATATGGTGGGCGAGTTCCCCGAGCTGCAGGGCATCATGGGCGGCTACTACGCCCTGAACGACGGCCTGGGCGAGACCGTGGCGAACGCGATCGAAGACCACTACAAGCCSCGCTTTGCSGGCGAYGMRCTGCCGCGCAACASCGYSGGCSTKGTGGTSGCGCTGGCCGACAARCTCGARACSCTGGTCGGCATGTTCGGCATCGGMAACCTRCCCACSGGCGACCGCGATCCSTTCGCGCTGCGCCGCCATGCRYTSGGCGTGATCCGCATGCTGGTCGAAAAAGACCTGCCGCTGGACTTGAGCGCGCTGCTGGCCGGTGCCGTGCCTGCCTTTGGCGACAAGATCACCGACGCCACGCCCGCTCTGGCCGATTTCATCTACGACCGCCTTGCCGGCAGCCTGCGTGAGCAAGGCTACAGCGCGCAAGAAGTGGACGCCGTGCTGGCCCTGCGCCCGCAGCGCCTGGCCCTGGTCGAGAAGCAGCTGGCCGCAGTGCGTGCCTTTGCCGCCTTGCCCGAAAGCTCCGCCCTGGCAGCCGCCAACAAGCGCGTTGGCAACATCCTCAAGAAGGCCGAGGTCGAAGGCCCGGTGGATGCCCACGTCAACCCCAACCTGCTGCAGGAAAAGGCCGAGCAGGACCTGTACGCCGCGCTGCAGCGCTTTGTGCCCGAGGCCAATGCCCAGTTCGACGCGGGCGACTACACCGCCAGCCTGCAGACCCTGGCCGTGCTGCGTGCGCCCGTGGATGCGTTCTTTGACGACGTGATGGTGAACGCCGAGCAGCTGGACCTGCGCCTGAACCGCCAGGGCCTGCTCAAGACGTTGCACGAAGCCATGAACCGCGTGGCCGATTTGTCCCGTCTGGCGGCCTGACCCCTGGTGCTGGTAGGCTGGTGGTTCTCACAAGGCAAACCCCTCCTATGAAACTCGCCATCCTCGACCGCGACGGCACCCTCAACCCGATGGGGGATGAATACATCACTTCGGCCGACGAGTGGGCGGCGGTGCCGGGCGCGCTCGAAGCCATTGCCCGCCTCAACCATGCCGGCTGGCATGTGGTGGTCGCCACCAACCAGCCGGGATTGGGCCGGGGCCTGTTTGACGTGGTGGCGCTCAACGCCATCCACGCCAAGATGCACCGGCAGGTGGCGGCGGTGGGCGGGCGCATCGACGCGGTGTTCTATTGCCCCCATGCGGCCGACGAGGACTGCAGCTGCCGCAAGCCCGCCCCGGGCCTGCTGGAGCAGATTTGCGACCGCTACGGCATGGAGCGTAACGAGGTCCGCGTGGTCGGCAGCTGCGAGGCCCACCTGCAGGCGGGTGCCGCCCTGGGGGCCCAGTTGCACCTGGTGTGCACCGGCCGGTCTGCCGCGTTGCGGCCGGGCGGGGCGTTGCCTGCGGGGTTGCCGGCGGGTACGCAGTTGCACGCCAGCCTCGGAGATTTTGTGGACCAGTTGCTGCCGGTGGTGCCAAGCGCCGCAGCCGCCGTGGCCGCAGCGCCCTTGCCGCTGTCGTGACAGGGCGCAGCAGCATCTTGATGCTATTTAATTAATAGCTGTTGGCGCATATTTCACTAGCGCTTGCGGCCAAAAAGACATCCCAATGGCTCTTATCCGTTCTGTCATTCACCTTCTCTGGATGGGCATCACCGTGGTGCCTTACGCGCTGGCCATCATGCTGGGCACGCTGCTGGGCGTGCGGGGTGTGCCCCTGTACCGCATCGCCCGGGCCTGGCTGTCGCTGTGCATCAGCGGCGCCCGGGTGGTTCTGGGCATCCGCGCCGAGGTGACCGGCATGGAGAACCTGCCGCAGGGCGCCAACGAAGGCGCCATCCTGCTGGTCAAGCACCAGTCCACGTACGAGACTTTCCTGATGCCGGTGATCATGCCGCACCCTCTGGCCTACGTGTTCAAGAAGGAACTGCTGCATGTGCCCTTCTTCGGCTGGGCCATCGGGCGGCTSGACATGATCCACATCGACCGCARCCAGCGCRCGCAGGCCTTCAACAAGGTSGTGCAGCAGGGCAAGGACCTGCTGGCSMAGGGCATCTGGATCATCATGTTYCCCGAGGGCACSCGCATTSMGCGSGGSCAGAAGGGCAMCTACAAGACCGGCGGTACGCGCCTGGCGATTGACACCGGTGCGCCAGTGATTCCAATCGCCGTGACCTCGGCCAAAGTGTGGCCGCGCAAGGCGTTCGTCAAGCGCCCCGGCGTGGTGGATGTGTCGATTGGCAAGCCCATCTCCAGCGTGGGGCGCCAGCCCGACGAACTGATGCGCGAGGTGGAGGCCTGGATCGAGGCCGAGATGCGTCGCCTGGACCCAGAGGCTTACCCAGCCCCTGCGGMCAACATCGCGGCCTCCAGCGGGAAGTAAACCGACCGTGATGCAGCGGCTTGTGCAACTGGCGCTGGACCTGTTCGACCCGCCCGGGGCCCCTGCAGCAGGCCCCAGTCCTGTGGCTGCAGGTTTCAAGCCCAATCAGCCACAAGCGCCAGTCGATCAAGCGCCGGTAGCTCCTAAAACTATAGTGAGCCGGCCTGCGGCGCCAGCGGTGCCGCTGCCCTCGCTGTTGTCGCCCGCCGAATTCCGCCACCCCCAGGCCAGCCGCGAGGTGTTGCTGGGAGATGCCGTCGTGGCCTATGCGCTGCAGCGCGCGCGCCGCCGCAGCATCGGCTTTACCGTGGGGGCCGATGGCCTGTCGGTGCGGGCCCCCAGCTGGGTGACGCTGGGCGCAGTGGATGCCGCGCTGCGCGAGAAGTCCGACTGGATTCTGCGCAAGCTGTCGGAGGCGCGCGAGCGCCAGCAACGCATGGAAGGCGGTCGTATCGTCTGGGCCCATGGCGCAGAGCTGCCCTATCTGGGTGAGCCGCTGAGGCTGGTGCTGGACCCGAGCCACGGCTTTGCGGGCAAAGGTGGAGCGCTGGTGGCGGCGGTGGAGCCGGGCGGCACAGCCACGACGCCCAGCCTGCACATTGGCCTGCCGCACAGCGCCAGCCCCGCACAGGTCCGCGATGCCGTCCAGGCCTGGTTGATGCGCGACGCGCGCCGCCACTTCACCGAGCGGCTGGACCATTTTGCCCCGCTGCTGGGCGTGCGCTGGGCCAGCCTGCGCCTGTCAAGCGCCAACACTCGCTGGGGCAGCGCCAAGGCCGACGGCTCCATCCGCCTGAACTGGCGCCTGCTGCACTACCGCCCGGCCATCATCGACTACGTGGTGGCGCACGAACTGGCCCACCTGCGCGTGATGGACCACAGCCCCCGCTTCTGGGACACCGTGGCCACCGTGGTGCCGGACTACGCGCAACTGCGCAGCCATCTCCGTGACGAACCCGCCCCCTTGTGGGATTGAAGAAGGACCCTGACGATGACCGAAGCCAAGATTTCCCCCGCCGAAGGCTACGCCGGTGACGTGACGCCCCAACAGGCCTGGCAATGGGTGCAGGCGGGGCAGGCCGTGCTGGTGGACGTGCGCAGCGACGCCGAACGCGAGTGGGTGGGCCACGTGCCCGGCGCCGCTGCGGTGGCCTGGAAGCAATGGCCGGGCATGGCGATGAATGCCGACTTCGATGCCCAGATGCGCGCTGCGGTGCCCGAGGGTGGACGGGCCGTGCTGCTGTGCCGCAGCGGTGTGCGCTCCATTGCCGCCGCGCGCCGCGCCACCGAGTTGGGTATCACCGCGTACAACATCCTCGAAGGGTTTGAGGGCGATGCGGATGCGCAAGGCCAACGCGGCAAACGTGGTGGCTGGCGCTTTCATGGCCTGCCGTGGAAGCAGAGCTGATTCGCTATCAAAAAAAGAGCTGCCAGCGCTTTTTCTACTAGCGCTGGCAGCTCAGAGGGCTTGAATCTGCGAGAGATTACTTGGTCAGTGGCGGAATCCGCAGCTTCTGGCCGGGATAGATCTTGTCGGGGTGGCTCAGCATGGGCTTGTTGGCCTCGAAGATCACGGGGTACTTGTTGGCGTCGCCATAGAACTTCTTGGCAATGGCGCTCAGCGTGTCGCCGCGCACCACGTCGTGGTATTGGGCCTCGGGCTCGGGGTTGGTCACCTCCATCAGGTTCTCGACGCTGGTCACGCTGGCCACGTTGCCGCAGCACAGGGTGACTTTTTCCTTGGCGGCCTGGGTGGGCGCGGTGCCCTTGACGGTGACCTTGCCTTGCGTGCCGTCGAATGCCACCTGTACGTTGCTGGCTCCCAGGTTTTGGGACGCGATGTAGGTCTCGATGGCCTTGGATGCCTTGGCGTTGAGTTCATCCTGCGTGGGGGCGGCGGCCGTGGCGGCCTGCGCTTCTTTACCGCCGAACAGCTTTTCGCCGGCTTCCTTGATGAAACTGAAAAGACCCATGTCGTACCTCCTAATGTTGCAGAAACAGGAAGGACCACTGTAGCGGGTACGGGCGGCTGCGTCGTGTCGGACAGGGGCGCGACACGATTTTTCACAATTTGGGGGCCGGGGAGGGTTGGTGCTGCAGTGGCTGTCGCGCTCGGGCAGGGGCGCATCGCAAAACTCGGGATAATCCGCCGCATKACTTTTCTGGCCATCGACGTCGGTAACACCCGTCTCAAATGGGCGTTGTACGACGCTCCCCGCCCCGGGGCTGCGCTCATTGCGCATGGCGCCGAGTTTCTCGACCACATCGACCGCCTGGCCGAAGGCGGCTGGGCCTCGCTGCCCCATCCGACACGCATGCTGGGCTGTGTGGTGGCGGGAGATGCCGTCAAACGCCGCGTACAGGAGCAGATGGAAATCTGGGACGTCGCCCCCTCGTGGGTGGTGTCATCGGCGCAAGAGGCGGGGTTGACCAACGGCTACGACCACCCTTCGCGCCTGGGCTCGGACCGGTGGGTGGCCATGATCGGCGCACGCCACCATGTGCTGGCAAGCGGCCCTGCACGGCCGCTGGTGGTGGTGATGGTGGGCACGGCCGTGACGGTGGAGTGCATCGACACCGAGGGTCGTTTCATGGGCGGCCTGATCCTGCCCGGCCACGGCATCATGCTGCGTGCGCTTGAATCCGGCACCGCCGGCCTGCACGTGCCTACGGGTGAAGTGCGCCCGTTCCCTACCAACACCAGCGATGCGCTGACCAGTGGAGGCACCTACGCCATCGCGGGGGCCGTGGAGCGCATGTACCAGCACCTGTTGCAGCACTGCGGCCAGGAGCCTGCCTGCATCATGACCGGCGGCGCCGGCTGGAAGATGGCGCCCAGCATGACACGGCCGTTTGAGCTGGTGGACAACCTGATTTTTGACGGTCTGCTGGAGATTGCCGCGCAGCGGTTTGGGGGCTGAGGGCTTTTGAGCTCCGCATCCATAGCAGCGCGACACGGCAATCTACTGCAAACCTCTGTGCAAAACTGGCGCTGCGCAAGCCAGAGACACCGAGCAAGGGCCGCCCCGCAGCGAGGGTGTCGTCCCCCTTCCCGAATGGCGTAGCCAGTCGAGAGAAGGGGGAAGCGGCAAAGCCGCTCAGGGGGCTGCCTCTTACTCTTCTTCCAGTTCCGCCCGTGCCATCTCCACATCCAGCCGCTCCATGGCATCCATGGGTTCCGCGGTGGCGGCCTTTTCGTAGAGCGCAGTGGCTTCCTTCATCTTCTTGTCGCCCTCCAGCATGACGAGGGCATTGGCGTACTCAATCATGGCGATGGCCGATCCCGGGTTGAGCTTGAGGGCTTCCTGAAACAGCTTGAGGCCCGTGTCCTTCTTGGCGCCATAGGTCATGCCGCCAATCAGCGAACCCACCTTGTCGATCACCTCCGCATGGAAGGCACCCAGCGCAATGCGCGCATCGGCGTGTTTGGGCGACAGGGCGATGGCCTTTTCCAGCGACTCCTTCACCTTGCCGCCCAGGCCCTGCGCCAGCGCCTTGGCCACGCTGATGCCCTGGCTGTAGCGSCCSAGCGCATASGCMTGCCAGTACCAGGCGTTGGCGTTGTTCGGTTCTGCGGCTGCCTGGGCCTCGGCCCTTTCGGCCACCTGCATGAACAGGTCCAGCCGCGTCTTTTCCTTGGGCTCCAGGTAGTTGGCGTAGATGGAGGTGGCCTTGTTGGCCGCAGTAATGCCCGCGCCACCGGTCGCCAGGCCTGCAGCCGCCGCTTTCTCAAAGTCGCCGTTGTGGAACAGCGCCCACGCTTCCAGCACGGCTGCGTCCTTGGGGCAGGGTTCGGCATCACCGCCATGCAGTCGTGCCCATTGCTTCTTGACGCTCGCAGCGTCGAACTGGTAGTCGCCGGCGTGGGGGAAGGGGGTCCATTTGGCCATGGTGTGTGTCTCCGGAAGTTCTTGTGGTTGGGTGTCTGTGGTGGGCCGTCTCTGTATCAGCCAGGCACTGCGGCGTAGGCGCCGACCAGCTCCAGCAGGTGGGCCCGCTGGCCGCTTTCGAGGTAGGGCATGAGCAGGTTCAGCACATGGTGGGCTCCGCGCAGCAGCGCGGCCTGGGCGCTTTCAGGCTCCAGCGCGCGGCGCGGGTCGCGCACGTATTCAAAACTGAGCCAGTAGGTGAGCACAACGACCATGCTGGTGGCGGTGGCCTCCAGCTCGCGCGAGTCGATGTGCAGCGCGTCTGCGCGTCCCATGCCATCGAGCATCGCGCGCACGGCGCGGGTCTTGTTCTTGAGGATGGCCTGGAAGTGCGTCTCCAGGYGCCGGTTCTTGSWCAGCAGGTCGTTSAGRTCGCGGTASAGAAAGCGGTACYGCCAGATCAGCTCGAACAGCGAGTGCATGAAGAACCAGGCGTCCTCCACATTGCGCACGCCATCTGCTGCGGCCAGCAGCTCGGTGAGCGAGCCTTCGTAGCGATCAAACAGCGCGTTGATCAGCTCKTCCTTGGCGGGGTAGTGGTAGTAGAGATTGCCAGGGCTGATGCGCAACTCGGCCGAGATCAGGGTGGTGGAGACGTTGGGTTCACCGAACCGGTTGAACAGGTCCAGCGTCACTTCCAGAATGCGTTCTGCGGTGCGGCGTGGCGCTTTCTTCACCATGTGTGTGGGCCCCTTCGCGTCGTTGTGTGTCGTTGTTGCGTTGTCTCTGATGGCTACTCTAACCCACGCAGTCATGCTGCAGTGCGACATGAGAAGAGGACGCGCGTGTCGCTCCCGGATCGCTTTTAGCGCACTTCACGGGTTTCACCAAAAAAAGAAAAGCGGTCCAGGCGCCGTGGCGCGCGGACCGCTTGGTGCGGGCTGGGTGCTTGCCGCAGGCAAGCTGTGATCAGCTGGCCGACGGCGTGCTGGGGACTGCGTCGGCAGCGGCACGTGTTGCGGTCTTCTTGGCCGCAGCCTTCTTGGCGGGGGCCTTGGCTGCAGGCTTTGCGGCTGCCTTGGCGGGCGCGGCCTTCTTTGCAGCCGCCTTCTTGGCAGGGGCCTTGGCAACAGGCTTGGCGGCTGCCTTGGCTGCAGCTTTGGCGGGGGCCGCCTTGCTGCCCTTGGCCAGGGCGTCCACACGGGCGCTCAGGGCTTCCAGGTCGCGGGCCGAGGGCACGCCCAGCTTGGCCAGTGCCTTGGCCACGCGGTCTTCAAAGATGTTTTCGAGCTTGTCCCACTGGCCCTGGGCCTTGGAGCCGATGTCGCTGGCCATGGTGGTCACGCGGCTGGTGGCTTCGGTGATCTTTTCCTCGGCCACGGCCTGGGTCTTGCGCTGGATGGTCAGGCCTTCCTTGACCAGGGCTTCAAACACCTTGCCACCTTCTTCCTGCGCCTTGGAGAAGGCACCCAGACCGGCCAGCCAGATCTGCTGGGCSGAGTCCTTGACGGTGCTGGACAGTTGGGCGTTGCTCTTCTTCTTGTCAGCGCTGAGTTTCTGCAGTTTCTTGACCATAAGGCCTCCATGGTGCGGTTGGTTGGGGTTGCCGGGGCGATTTTGCCTTCGACGCATGGCCGCACTGTACGCCGCACGGTGCGCAAGGTGTAGGCGCGCGCTCCTAAAAATGTAGAGCGTGCCATCTAGCCCGCCTGCCCGCTGGGCACCTAGCATCGGCGCGGGTTTCTGCTGAATCGGGGTGTGCAGGCCTTGGGCAAGAATGAAGCTATCTCAGAGGAGTTATCCATGCAGTATTTTGTGACGGGGGCAACAGGGTTCATTGGCAAGCGGCTGGTCAAGAAGCTGCTGGAGCGCAAGGGGGCGGTGGTGCATTTCCTGATCCGCAAGGAAAGTGCGGACAAGGTGGCCGACCTGCGCAGCTTCTGGGGCGTAGGCCCTGCACGCGCCGTCCCCGTGTTTGGCGACCTCACCGCCAAGAAGCTGGGCGTCTCGGCAGAAGACGTGAAGAAGCTCAAGGGCCAGATCGACCACTTCTACCACCTGGCCGCGGTGTATGACCTCTCTGCTGACGAAGAAACCCAGGTGGCCGTGAACATCGAGGGCACGCGCAATACGGTGGACCTGGCCAAGGCGATTGATGCCGGGCACTTCCACCATGTCTCGTCCATCGCTGCCGCAGGTCTGTATGAAGGCGTGTTCCGCGAAGACATGTTCGAGGAAGCCGAGGGCCTGGACCACCCGTACTTCCAGACCAAACACGAGAGCGAAAAGATCGTGCGCCAGGACTGCAAGGTGCCCTGGACGGTGTACCGCCCTGCCATGGTGGTGGGCGACAGCCAGACCGGCGAGATGGACAAGATCGACGGGCCCTACTACTTCTTCAAGCTCATCCAGCGCCTGCGCCAGCTGCTGCCGCCCTGGATGCCCACCGTGGGTCTGGAAGGAGGGCGGGTCAACATCGTACCTGTGGACTTTGTGGTGAACGCACTGAACGTCATCAGCCACCAAAAAGACATCACCAAGAAGTGTTACCACCTGGTGGACCCAGTGGGCTACCGCGTGGGCGATGTGCTCGATATCTTCAGCCGCGCAGCCCATGCGCCGCGCATGAACCTGTTCGTCAACGCCGCGTTGTTGGGCTTCATCCCCAAGAGCGTGAAGAAGAGCCTGATGGCGCTGGCGCCCGTGCGCCGCGTGCGTAACGCGGTGATGAAGGACCTGGGCCTGCCCGAGGACATGCTCACCTTCGTGAATTACCCCACGCGCTTTGATTGCCGCGAAACGTTGGCCGCGCTCAAGGGCTCCGGCGTCACCTGCCCCAATCTCAAGGACTACGCCTGGCGGCTGTGGGACTACTGGGAGCGCAATCTGGACCCCGAGCTGTTCATCGACCGCACGCTCAAGGGCACGGTGGCGGGCAAGGTGGTGCTGATCACCGGTGGATCTTCTGGCATTGGGCTGGCGGCAGCGCACAAGTTTGCCGAGGCAGGCGCCACCACCATCATCTGCGGGCGTGACCAGGACAAGCTCGACGAGGCCTGTGCCGAGGCAAAGGCGAAAGGCTACAGCTTCATCGCGTACTCGGCCGACATCGCCGACATGACCGACTGCGATCGCTTTGTGCAGCTGCTCACCGACAAGCATGGCGGTGTGGATTTCCTGATCAATAACGCGGGCCGCTCCATCCGCCGCGCCATCGAGTCGAGCTACGACCGCTTCCACGATTACGAACGCACCATGCAGCTGAACTACTTCGGCTGCCTGCGCGTGACCATGGGCTTCTTGCCTGGCATGGTCGAAAAGCGCAAGGGCCATGTGGTCAACATCAGCTCCATTGGCGTGCTCACCAACGCACCCCGCTTTTCGGCCTATGTGGCCAGCAAGGCAGCATTGGATGCCTGGACGCGTTGTGCCTCCAGCGAGTTCGCGGACCAGGGCATCACCTTCACAACCATCAACATGCCCCTGGTGCGCACGCCGATGATCGCGCCCACCAAGATCTACAACAACGTACCCACGCTGAGTCCTGAAGAGGCAGCGGACATGATCGCCCAGGCCTGCATCTTCAAGCCGGTGCGTATCGCCACGCGCCTGGGCATCACCGGCCAACTGCTGCACGCGCTGGTGCCGCGCGTGGCGCAGATCACCATGAACACGAGCTTCCGTATGTTCCCGGATTCCACCGCCGCCAAGGGCGCCAAGGATGCCAAGCCGCAGTTGTCCGCCGAGGCGGTAGCGCTGCAGCAAATGATGCGTGGCATCCATTTCTGAAGCTGCTACGCCTCGCTCGAATGGGCCCGTGTTGAACTCTGTTACCCAGAAGCTAGGCGGACAGGGATAATCACGGGCTTTGCCAAGTCGGCATTACATACAGCCTCCCTATGATTTTGGTAACTGGCGGCGCGGGTTTTATTGGCGCTAACTTTGTCCTTGACTGGCTTGCTGCGTCGAGCGAGCCCGTCGTCAACCTCGACAAGCTCACTTATGCGGGCAATCTGCACAACTTGGACGGTGTGCAAGGAAATGCGCGGCACATCTTTGTGCAAGGGGATATTTGCGACTCTGCGTTGGTAGCCCAGCTGCTGACCGAGCACAAGCCCCGCGCGGTGGTGAATTTCGCAGCCGAGTCGCATGTGGACCGTTCTATCCACGGCCCCGAGGATTTCATCCAGACCAACATCGTCGGCTCATTCCGCCTGCTCGAAGCCGTGCGYGCTTACTGGACTGTGCTGCCCGAGGGCGAACGTGCCGCCTTCAGGTTACTGCACGTATCCACCGACGAGGTGTACGGCTCGCTCGCGCCCACCGACCCGGCCTTCACCGAGACGCATGGCTTTGAGCCCAACAGTCCCTACAGCGCCAGCAAAGCCGCAAGCGACCATCTGGTGCGCGCATGGCACCACACCTACGGACTGCCGGTCCTCACCACCAACTGCAGCAACAACTACGGGCCGTACCACTTCCCTGAGAAGCTGATCCCGCTAATGATCGTCAACGCGCTGGCCGGCAAGAACCTGCCGGTGTATGGCGACGGCATGCAGGTGCGCGACTGGCTCTATGTGAAAGACCACTGCAGCGCTATCCGCCGCGTGCTGGAAGCCGGTACGCCCGGCGAGACCTATAACGTGGGTGGCTGGAACGAGAAGCCCAACATCGAGATCGTGAACATGGTGTGTGCGCTGCTCGACGAGCTGCGCCCCCGCGCTGACGGCCAGAGCTACCGCACCCAGATCACCTACGTGAAGGACCGTCCTGGTCATGACCGCCGCTACGCGATCGATGCGCGCAAGATCGAGCGTGAGCTGGGCTGGAAGCCTGCGGAGACCTTCGACACCGGCATCCGCAAGACCGTGCAGTGGTACCTGGAGAATGGCGACTGGGTGGCCAGTGTGCAGACTGGTGCGTACCGCGATTGGGTGGAGACCCAGTACGAGCAGCAGCCAACCCACGCAGCAGACGCCCGCGCATGAACATCCTGCTCTTTGGCAAAGGCGGCCAGGTTGGCTGGGAGTTGCAGCGTAGCTTGTCCATGTTGGGCACGGTCACGGCGCTGGACCACGACAGCGCGGATCACTGCGGCGACTTTGCGAACCCGACGGGTGTGGCCGAGACGGTGCGCGCCCTGCGCCCCGATGTCATCGTCAATGCTGCGGCCCACACCGCTGTGGACAAGGCCGAGAGCGAAGCCGACTTCGCCCGCACGCTGAACGCCACCACGC